>CP039459.1:1455000-1560000 GCA_004843165.1 Acetobacteraceae bacterium | reverse complement strand
GTTCTTTCTGAAAAGCTTGTTTTGATTGCCTCTAAGCTTTCCATGACGCCGAACATGGTTTCTCTCCTAGGAATGTTTTCAGGCATATTTTCGGGGATTTGCTACTATATTTTCATGGAATCCGTCCGTGGCCCCTCCCCTTTTCTATACACGGATTATATTTGGGTTTTTCTCGCTTTCGGCCTAATGATTTTTTGGCACATCTGCGATGGAGCAGATGGGCAACTTGCCAGACTAACAGGAAAAACTTCCAAAAGTGGTAAAATCATTGATGGTCTCTGTGATTATGCCTGTTTTGCGGCTGTGTATTTCGGTATTGCCTTACCTGACTTATTTAATAATCAGCACTGGATCTTTTGGCTCGGTCTTGCCGCCGGTGCTTGCCACGCGATTCAAGCGGCCTCTTATGAATTACAACGGGAAGAATATGCCTACTGGGCATATGGACGTGGAGATCTTCCACTTGGACATACGCCACAAGGTGGAAAAAATCATCTTTTTTCAGGTCTAAATATTTTATATGAACTCTTACAGAGCCTTGCTGCAGGACGTACAAAACAGTTTCAAGTAGATCTTCAAAACTATATTGAAAATCACCCTGAGCACGGGCGTGAGACAGTTGCAAAATACTATAGAGACGCTTTTCCGAGCCTTATCCATATATGGTCTTTTTTATCCGGTAATACCCGTACTCTTTTAATTTTTCTCTTCACTTTTGCACAGCATCCTCTTGGATATTTCTATTTTGAGATTGCGGTGATGATGCCATATTCATTTTTTATGCTTTACTGCCTCCATAAAAAGCAAAAAGCCTTTATGAGAAGCCTTCCTTAACGAAGGCCTCTCCAGCCTTACCCATGGGGATTAGAACGTGCATAGAGCTGTACGGCGGCAGCAACGACCAATAATGGCGGTAAAAAAGCGCTAATAATCGGTGATATACCTGTTACAAGCCCGGCCCTATCCAAAATTTCTTGGAATAAAGTATATGCAACGGCAATCATCACGCCGATGCCGATACGACTTCCAACCGTTTTACTTCTGGTCGAGCCAAACAAAAACGGTGCGGCAAAAAAGACAAGGGCGACAATCGAAAAAGGCAATGCTAAGCGTTTCCATATCTCACGCTCACATAAAATCGCAGGCTCTCCCTTTAAACGCCCATCAATGATGTGCTGTACCAGTGCTGTTGGTGAAACAAAGCTGATTGGAAAAGTAAGATAGTACATCTCATCTCTACTCAGAAACGGCATCCAGTCTAAACTCTCTAAATTCTCCTCTACAACACGATCTCGGATAATTGTTTTCTTTAAGAGATGGGACATATGCCAGCTTCCATCTGAATTTAAAACAGATTTATCCGCTTTTAAAAATTCTTGTAACTTACCATCACTTCCAATTTTAAAGCGCTGTATATTCCAAGCCCTTCCGTCATCTGCAATACTGCCTACTTTTAAAAAAACGCCGCCTTTGCCTAACGCCCAAAAAAAATGCCCAGTATTCGTTTTATCCCAAGACGCCTTTGCCTGTATTTCTTGAGAAAGATGATAAGCGGCCGGTATCATAAATTGAGACATTAAAAAAAGAAGAACAGAAAGCGGGATAGCCAGCAACGAAGTGACTTGAACAATACGCCAGTCAGAAACTCCAGTACCTGTTAAAGCCGTAAGCTCTTGATGCCGCGCAAGCCCCCCTAAGCCGATCAAACTACCTAATAAAGCAGCCATTGGCGTAATCTCAATCAGTTTACTTGGCAAAAAAAGACATGTCTCAAGCGCTGCATCAAGTAAGGTATAAGTTCCATTACCGGACATCTTTAACAAAGTGACGAATTGCAACAGGCTAAACAAGGCAATAAGTCCTGCTAACGCAACGAGAAATCCTTTAAACGCTTCTTTCCAAACATATCTGACCCAAATCGGCGGCATTATAATGTTCAAGGATTTTTCCTGACTTTATTCAATATTTTATCTACACGAAAAAGAAGTTTAAGCTCATGCCAACCAGCACCATCTGCGAGATATTTTAATAAGAGGACAACCACTAAAATAGATAGACCAATAGGTGCCCACCAAACACCAGGAAAGGCAGGGATCATACCATCCTGCATCCAGTTACGGGTTGTCATATAAGACATATAATAAATAAAATAAATAACGATCGCAATTCCGAGACGGCCGGACTTATTTTGCCGTGGACCATTTCCTTGGCTTAAAGGAACAGCAAGCAAGGCAAGTAAAATTGTTGCAACAAAAGTAGAGCATCGCCACTGCACCTCTGCAACACGCCGTCGATCCCCTGCTGGGAAACGTATCAGATTTAAAGTTGAATCCTTTTCATAGTCAACAAGACGACCTTTTTCCTCTTTTTTGGGCGCTGACTGCAAAGAAGCTCTATTTCCACGACGCATCTCCATAATTCGATCCGAAATATGCGGAAAAATACCGATCTCATACATATGTGCATCTTGAAACTGCAACCAGTCTCCATGCGCCTTTTTATCAATTTTATCTTCATTGATAACAGAAAAGCTTTTACGTGAGGCAATCACACGAAGACGATTATTTCCTAAAGCTTCAAAAACATAAACGCCTCTCGCTTCCTCACCTAAAATCGTTTTGTCCTCTAGATAAATTGTTCGTCTGCCTTCATCTAAAGTATAAAAATTTCCTGGCAAAAGTGCGCCGACATCCATATTGCTCCCTGCACGGGTGGTTAAATCCTCTAACTCCCCATAAGACCATGGACGTACAATATTCGAAATCAATGCAACCACTACCCCCATGCCCAAGGCAGCAATCAAAGCAGGCCTTAAAACAGAGACTGGAGATATTCTCAATGCCGGGATAACGTAAAGCTCACTCCCATCATAAAGCTTTCCAAAAGCCATGATAATTGCAAGATACAGAGAAACAGGGGCTAACACTTCTAAGGCGATGAGCAGCTTAGCCAGCATAATCATACCGATCATATTCGCCGCTAACATGCCATTCGCAGCATCCTGCAAATAGTCAGCAACCCCGTAACTGCAAAAAAGTGCACTGGCAATACCAAGAACACTCGCAAAAGGGCGAAAAATTTCTGACAAGAAATAACGTGTTAATGTTTTACTTTCTTGAACAGTTATGATTTTACTTGTCACAGCTTCTCTTCATTGCAAAATTATTTCGATACAGCCGAAAGAACCCCATGAGCCTATCTTCACTGCGCCCGAAAAAAAAGCATATTATTTTGATTTTTAGACAGAATCTTTTTCGTGCCTCTGAAACTTTTATTCCTTTACAGACTAAAAATCTAGAAAGATACCAACCTCTTTACATGGGGCGGGTTCAATGGGGAAAAACACCCTCTGGCCAAAAAGCGGTTTCTCTTTGGCAGGTATCTTCCAAAAAACGATCTTTTAGAGAAGTCTTCCATTTCCTCAAAAGTATTTTCTCTCTTTCTGCAAAAGTCTGGTTGAAGCTTACAACAAAAGAACAGCAAGAGGAAATTAAACTCATTCATGCGCATTTCGGCCCAGATGCCGTACGTGCTCTTCCGATAGCAGAAGCGCTCAATGTCCCTTTAATTACAAATTTTCACGGTTTTGATGTAACGTTGAATAATTGGCGTTTTCTAACCTCTCCTGTCTGGTTCCCCTATCCTTTTCTGAAAAAATCCCTTGCAAAAAAAGGAGCAATTTTTCTTTGCCCCTCTCGTTTTATTAAAAAACGTGTTCTTGAAATGGGCTTTCCAAAAGAACGAACCATTCTGCACCATGTTGGTATCAATCTCACGGAATTTAGCTTACGTTCTCCGGAGAGGGAGGAAAACTATCTTTTACATGTGGCAAGACTTGTCCCTGTCAAAGGGACATCTATCCTTATTAAAGCGCTCTCTCTTCTTTCAGAACGCCATAAACATATAAAGCTCGTTCTTATTGGAGAAGGCGATTTACGGAAAAAACTCGAAGCTCTTGCTGAAGAACTTTCTCTTTCAAACCGAGTCATTTTTATGGGATCTTGTACGCATGATGTCGTAAAAGACTATACCTCACGTGCAATGATTTCCATCTTACCCAGTATTCCAACAGCAGATGGCCGTGAGGAAGGTCTTGGGCTAGCCTTGGTCGAGGCTTCCGCCTGTGGTGTTCCCGTCATTGGCAGTCGTTCCGGCGGAATTCCTGAAACAATGGATGAAGGGGAAACAGGTTTTCTTGTGCCGCCTGCAGACCCACACGCTTTGGCAGAAAAAATAACCTATTTACTGGATAATAAGGAACTCAGGATAGAAATGGGAAAAGCTGGGCGTAAATTTGTTGAAAGAGAATTTTCTCAGACAACCCAAAATAAGACACTTGAAGCGATCTATAACTCCCTTTTATAATCTCATATGCTCTAAACTCAGCATATTCTTCTCTCAAAATATATTCTTTTCTGGTTTTGCTTTATGAAAATTCTCTTCACTTTTGAAAATCCTCTCCCAAATACGGCAGCGGATGCTGAAGTTTTTCTCTCTACGGCAAAAGCCTTACGGAAACATTTTCAAGATTCAAAAATTTTACTGCCTTTAAATAAAGGACAATCTCTAAGAGAAGTTGAAGAAAAATATGGCGTTCAAGTCATCCCATATAAAGTCCCACTCTCACCTGCTGCATGGCGTCATTTTTGCTGCGGATTAACTTTAGGTTTCCGCAGCAGTTTCCGACAAGCGGATGTTCTTTACACACGCAACCTTTGGGTCGCTTGGGTTTCAACACTTTTTGGCAAGCCAACGGTTTATGACCATTACCGTGCATGGACAGACCAAATTCCACCGCTAACTGTTTTTATTCTCCAGTTTATTCTTCGCCCTTCTTTTCTTTTTTACGCATGCCATTCGAAATATTTAAGAAACAAATATTTAGATATGGGCTGCCCGCAAGAAAGAATTCACCTTGCCCATAATGGCTTTAATCCAGAACGTTTTGCCAATCTCCCTTCAGTGGAAGAAGCCCGTAAACTTTTAAATATACCATCAGAAAAACCTATTATTCTCTACTCTGGACGCATAAACCATAAAAAAGGTCTTTCTGTTGTTTTGGAGGCTGCCAAAAAACTTCCTAATCATCTTTTTATTCTCGTTGGGCATGAAAAGGATAATTCTGTTACTGAAGAAGCAAAAAAGATCCCGAATGTGGAACTCCGACCATGGGAAACAGATGAAAAACGGCTTGGGATCTATTTACAAGCCGCCGATATTCTTTTAATTCCCCCTTCTCTGGACCCTATTGCTGTTGCCGGCGCTACAATTTTACCTTTAAAAACCTTCCTGTATCTCGGAAGCGGTAAAGTGATCGTTGCCGGTACCACACCAGACATTATGGAGCTACTTAAAGATGGGGAAAATGCAAGACTTGTAACACCAGATCACCCTGATGAACTTGCCGCATGTCTTCGTGAATTGACCAGTGACCCAGAGCAAATGGAACGTATCCGTCAAAAAGCATATAAAGATGGAACATCTCTCACATGGGACATGCGTGCAGAACGGATTAGTAAAATTCTCCAGCAAAGATTTGAGATCACGCTTAAGACAAATCAGCCTCCCTTATCGCTGAAAAAATTAAATATTAACTGGGGAAATGTTTTACAAAAAACAGGCAAATGGCTCTTTCGTTTAGCCAGTGGCAAAGGCTATATCCTGCCAGCCACAAATCTTACAAAAAAAAAAGTAAAAAATAACAAGTCAGGTCTTCTTTCCCTCTTTCTTTTATCTTCTCTTTTCGCTGGTTTTTACACAACACCGGTACATGCGTTAACGGCAGCCTATGATATTGATCTTACGCCGGAGCTGGATGTCTGCCGCTCAAAAGATTGGACGGCGAAAGAGTTTAGAGAATTGCCAGCGACATTACAAAGAATACGCAAGACGACCCTACAAATTCTTAAAGAGGCTGTTAAAAAAGCGGCTAAAGAACAGCAGACGCAAATTCGTATTAACAGTCATGAGCTTGAAAAACTAAGGCTAGTGACAAATTCCTGCCCGTACAAAAAGCCAGCACGTCTGCTTTTACAAGCAGACCCTGACAATAATGAGGCCAATGGCTCGCCAACAGTGGATATTGTTCTTGGGCCTTTTACCCGTAATGAATGCTGGAAAATTCTTCGCAATCCAAGCATGCAAGGCCTCACACCCTATTTTATCAATATTGAACTAGATGGGCAGCCCGTCATTTTAGGAACACCAGATGACACCTATAAATGTGCCCGCAATACATGGGCAATCGCTGCTGAGAACAAATTTACCTTTGTTTTACAACTGGGAAATCCCGTTTCTGAATAACAAGGAATCTAAAAAATAATCCCTGTTTCTATGCCAACAACTGTTGCGGTTGCATAACGGTTTGTCCCCCCGGGTGAGAAAATAAATTGTAAATCTGGGCGGATAAGAAGCCAATTAGCAGGTCGCCATCCATAGTTAAGTTCTAGGGCGCTTTCCATATGGGGGGCATAACATCCGCCCGGATAGCCAAAAGATCTATCATTGCAAACAGATTCCGGTAAATTTTTCACAGCATCTGTCAACTGCTCATTCACAAAGAGCATTTTTCCACCCAAAGAAATTGTATCATTGGGACGGTTCGGAAAAGTTCCTTTTCGAACAAGTCCCAAGGTTACAAAGTAAGGCGAAACGGACTCTCTTGGATCACCCCAAGTAAAGGTTCCAAAAATTGTTGTTCCTCGCCTTGGATCCCTGCCGTCTCTTTCAAGCATTGTGTCGCCCTGTATCCAGGCACCGTACCGACTTCTTGTTACTTGAGCATTATTAACGATGGTAGAGGCGGCGGCGGCTGGTAAAGCGTTTCCTGCAAACATACCCATTTGTGAATACACATCTTTGGTCCACTGCGAATCCCAATAAGCACCAATTTTAATATTACTCTGCAATGGCCCTGAATAATCAGAAGTACCGCCACGGTGCCAACCAAGCTGAACAGGTACAAACGCCCCGACAGCCTGACTTAAGCCTAAATTCCAATAGTTGACCGGAGCTGCTGGATTCTTATTTTCTGCGTAAATACCACCAGAAATCAACCAATGGTCATCCCCTGTTGGATAAAATTTAATATACCCACCTGGGGAAGATGCAGGATACCATGTATAGCCTGAGTTCATCGCAATGGATTGCGGCATACCGCAAATCCCATTATTGACAAATTGACAGTAAAGGTTTGCTCCCCAATAATTTGAAGATTGCTCAAAGTCAGATTCCGCATTCATTTCTCCGATTTCAGTACGGACATACTTACTCCAAAGCATTTCCCATGAAAGTCGGGTTAAGCGGGTAAAATCATAGCCCGGTGTTCCTGTCCCCCCCCTGCAATTTCCTGTGGTGGGTCAAGCGCTGGAATAGCGCTGGCAGAAAGCGCTACCGACCCCTGACGCATTGTCATCAGATAATGGATCGTTCCCAGATGAACCCCAAGTAATTTTTGCAAATCAAAATCAGCGTAAACAGCTTCCTCATCTGCAAAACTTCCTGCATGTTTTCTACCACCGCCAGGATCACCATTCCATTCCATGAGCCAGCGCCCACCAATATTGACCCCACGATTTTTAAGAAGTGTCCGCCAACCTCCCCAGTCACCTGTTACCGTTTCCTGATCCATCCAAGCTGGAAAGCTTTTAGGAAGCCAAGTTGCTTCTTCAGGCTCATATGTTGAACCAGCACCAAGATAAGGTGCAAACTCCCCCCCCGCAATCGGCAAAGGCATTGAGCCAAAAGCTTTTGTCTCTCCTCTTAAAATCTGTGTTTCATTATTACTGCGAAAAGGTTGAAAGCCAGAATTCCGCTGGTTCATTAAAGATGAGGTAGGCGCATATGAGTGCGTTTTAGTGCCACCATTCAAAGCCGATGCCAGACTATTCGCTTTTTTATGCGGCTTAACCTTAATGACCTCCTCCCCATCTGAAATAGTTGTCATCGGCGGAGGGTTACGTAAATTGGCAAAAGCTGACTGCGCCCTTGCATGTTGCAAAGGCATAAAAAGAAAAAAGATTCCGAAAAGAAATTGTCTCTGAAAGCGCCTCTTCCCCTGTCCTATTTTCAACAAGAAAAAGGAGAGAAAGAGACAATATCCATAAAAGCAGGTTAGCCAACTATCAGAGAAACAAATGATTTTCATCACCAACCTGCCAAGTAACGCTAAGCCTGGCCATAACTGAAACCCTGCATGCGCAAGACACCATAAAAAGTCAGTACAGCAAGAAACAAAACAAACAGCATGGCACCAAAACATTGCATCATTTCAACATGCAATAAATGATAAAGCCAACCTGAAGTAAAAAAAGACTTTTCGCTATTACGTTCGTCAGAAAATGGCGGGACAGTATTCGTCATTTTAAACCTTACATCTTAAGGAGCCTCAGCATTAACTTCCTCTTGCAAGAATGCTTTGAGCTTAGAATCAACTTTTCCAAGAATGACTCTCAAAGTAACAAGTAGATTTCCTGCGGCATGTGTTTTGTCTGCAGCAATCCCCCTACCTGGAACCCTTAGCACCTTTCCACTATCTGAATCAGCCGGTACCGTCAATCTAACAGAACCTTGCGGGGTTGGAATTTCGAGCTTTCCTCCCAGAATAGCTGTTTTAAAATCAATATCAACAACTGTTCGAAGATCACGTCCCTCACGTTCATAACGATGATCCGGCTTAATGTGAATTGTCAAGAGCAAGTTCCCTGCAGGCGCACCACCACGTCCTGGCTGTCCTTTTCCCTTTAAACGAAGCGTTTGACCGTTTGTAATACCCGGTGGAATTTTAAAACTAACAGATTTACCGTTAACAAAAATTTCCTCGTCTCCCCCCAGCACAGACAAAAGAAAAGGGATCGTCAGTTCAGATCGAACATCCTCACCTGCTCTTGGCCCACGGGCGCCAAAACCGCCACCGCCAAAACCAAACCCCCGTAAAATATCTTGTAAATCTTCTGGGCTGGCACCGGCACCGCCAAAACCTGCGCCACCACCAAAACCACGAGGGCCAAAGCCACCGCCACCGAAACCACCACCGCCAAAACCACGGGGTTGCCCATCACCATCAATGGCACCTTGATCGTATTGGTTGCGTTTTTCTTTATCCCCTAGAATCTCATAGGCCTTACCAACCTGTTTGAACTTCTCTTCAGCCTCTTTATTATCTGGGTTAAGGTCTGGATGATATTTTTTAGCTAGACGACGATATGCTTTACGAATTTCATCATCCGTTGCTGATTTTGTTAGGCCAAGCGTAGCATAAGGATCGCTCATAATCAGATAGTTCCTTTTTTAATCCAGTGGTTCTGAGAACCTAATAATATGACGTTATGTCGATGAAGAATAGCGAGAAATCAGAGAAAATCCTAGCGGGTAAAGATTCTTGCAAGAATTCCTTGATCATGTTTTTCAATTGGCAATTCTGTATTCATCAATTCATCTCCTTGCCAACCCGCACCCATCGCAACATAAAGACCGATGGCATCTTCTAAACGTTTAATCCGTGAAACAACCCATTCATCTTTTGTGTTCAATGCTGTTTGCTCTGTCACCAAGATATTAAGGAAACTCGTTAAGCCATGATTAAACAAAGCACGGGCACGATCTCGTGCTAATTCGGCCTGAACCTCAGCAGAATAGCGTTCAACAACTGTATTATTATCCTGCCCCCAGTCTGTCATTCGATCTTCGACTTCTTGAAACGCATTCAACACCGTCTGATGATACATAAATCGGCTCTGCTCGGCCTCTGCACGAGATTGTGAAATTTTTGCCGTTAACTGACCACCATGCATAATGGGAATAGAGGCCATAATCAAAAAGTTCCAAGCCTGACCGTAAAGCGAAAAGGCCTGATAAAATGCAGAAGCATTCGGGTTATAGTTTAAAGGTGCATTAAAATTAGGATAAAGTTGTGCAACAGAGACGCCAATATTAGCCATAGAAACAGCATAACGACGTTCCGCTAAGCGAATGTCAGGACGGTTAGCCACAACCAAAGACGGTAAGGTTGCTGGCAATGGTGGGGGTTTAGGCATGGACTGAACCTGCAGCAATTCAGGCAAATCCTTACCGGGCATTTCGCCCATTAAAACGGCAATCGCATGACGCATTGTTGCCTCTTGCGCTTTTAATCCCGGAAGTCTTGCACGTTCACTATGAAGTTCAGATTCTGCCTGTGCTACAATAAGGTTATTACCGACACCGTGAGAGAAAAGGCGATTCACCATGTCGCAAACATTTGCGGCGACCCGAATAGATCCCTCCACAACAGCAATGCGCTCCTGTGTACCCCGTAAAATAATATAATCTGTTGCAACTTGGCTAAGAATCGAAAGAAGGAGACCCCGCCGATCTTCAATCGTTGCCTGAACAGAACGTGTCTGCCCCTCAACCTGTCTTGAAATACGACCGAAAACGTCAATTTCCCAGTTAGCGTTCACACCATAGGTAATGATGGAGGCGCCTGCATACTGCCATGCGCCTTCACCATCTGTACTGGTAGAATTATTCGGACGCAAAGGCCAGTTATCAATTGCAGTTGAATAACGTGTTGCACCACCACCGGCATCTGCATCAACCTGTGGATACCATTGTGCCTGCGCTTCACGCCTCAAAGCACGCTCACTCATAATATGGTTCGTAGCGGCCATAAGGTTATAATTTCCCTTAATGGCACGATCAATCAGCTGATTTAAAATAGGATCATTAAAACGGCACCACCAGTTTCTTAAACCCTGTTCCATATCCGCAATCTCATCTGCTGTCGGCACATGCTCCTGCGAAGAGAAGTGCGACGGTAAACGAACATGATCTGGTTTATATTCAGGCCCCACAGTACAGGAAGCTAAAAGCATTGCCCCTGCAAGAGCATAGGAAAGAATACGCATATTACAGGTGATTTTGCAGCCACATAATGAGCTCTCCCCGACCACCAGGCGGCTTTGGTCCAACGGCCACACTGCCTGTCATTCCAGAAACCAAAATAACATTTGGGGGAATTTCATCAAACTCAATACGAACAGGAATACGCTGCGCAAGACGTACCCATGTAAAAATAGGATCTACAGTTGGCAAGCCTAAACGATCCCACTCACCATTTTTATCGTTAATCCCTCGCCCGATACTAACAACGTGCCCTTTCAGTAACTCCCGATAGCCCATCAATTTAATTCGTGCGACATCCCCAATATGCACCCCATGGATTTTTGTTTCCTCCATATAGGCATAAATCCAGAAAGTGCTTGAATCAATCACCGACATGACAGGCTGTCCGATATGAACATAATCCCCGACACGTAAATTCAAATCCGTTATATAGCCATCAACAGAAGCGTAAACTGTTGAACGCTGTAAATTCACCAAAGCTGTATTAAGCTCTGCCTTTGCCTCATTAAGATAAGCCCGTTTCACAACCGTTTCAGAATCGTAATCTTCTTCTTCTTCACGCGAAACGGCACCGCCTAGTCCTAAACGGCGATGCGCATTACGAACGGCAAGCTCATACTCATCCTGCGCGCCAGAAACACGGGCTTTTGCATGCTGGACATCAAGCTGAAATCGCAATTTATCAAGAACATAAATAGGATCACCACGATGAACAAACTGATTGTCCACCACAGGAATAGACGTTACCGTCCCCTCAACCTCAGGGGCACTAATAACAACATACACACGGACACGGCCATCACGTGTCCAAGGATTTAAAACATAAACATCCCAAACGATATATCCCAGCCCAATGGCTAAAATAATCACCATGCTGGTTAATAAGGGGCGTATGATTGTACGAAAACGACTCACAGGCACGTTATCCCAAGACAACAATTAAAAAAGATACGAGCGATTACAGCAGAGTCCGTCATAAATACAATATCAATAAGCTTAAGATGCAACAGAATAAGGCGATCTCAAAGAGCGCCACATGCCAAAACCACTGCAACACGCCAATACGCCATAAAACAGTCCGGAGCAGAACAGTTAAAAAAACTGCAATTAAGCCGTAAACGGTAATCGGCGCAATATAAATACCAAAAAGATTAAATTCAGCCATCATGATAAGGATGTTCTTTCCAAAGGATATCCTCTGGAAAGACCTAGCACTTCATCACCGTAATCAACAGTCTAATTTTTAAAAAAGACGCCAAAACCATCCACGGCCTTCTCTGCTAAAATCTAACCTTTTTTGTCTTTTTTCTTCTCTTTCTCTTCTTAAATCTTCTTTTCTTGTATTCTTTTTGTTTCTAAAAAATGGACTTGTCAGCCAGCTCAGTACCCAGATGACGGATGTTTTTCCAAGGGGAGAATTTAAGAAGGTCAATATGGTTGAAACAGACAGCTCACTACGAAGCTCTTCTATTTTATCCTCACGTTCCAGATAAACTTCTCTCTGTTCACTACTTTGTTTCCTCGTACGTGTTGCAAAAAAGATACAAACACAAAAGCTGACGAAATCCATGAACAACATCGCCAAAGAGGCCAAAATAAAATGCCCCGGCATAAAAAATAAAAAAGTAGCCCAAAACAAGGCATGGAAAGAGAAAACCATAAAAAGAAGTGCGCAAAGCATAGCCCCTACCCACAGCATTCTATGGCCATATCGTCTCACAGCAAGTGCAAGAATCTCCCCCTGAAGACGAAAAAGTTCCATGACTAAATTGATCGGACCATTCATTTCTTATCCCTCTTTCAAAATATGTTCCTCACCGCCCTCATCATGGCTTTCTTTTTTTTGAGGTCATTTTCATTATATACTTAACACACTTCTCTTATTATCAAGGGAACTCTTCAAGTCATAGATATAATCCGAGATTTACCTCTCTCACCTTCAAATTTTATTAAGACCGAAAGTCTAAACGTGTCTGAATTTTGGAAAAACAAGCCCCTTGAATCCCTCTCACACGAAGAATGGGAAAGTCTGTGTGACCATTGTGGGCGCTGCTGCCTTAACAAACTTCTTGATGAAAATACCGGCGAAATCGCCTGGACAAAAGTTGCTTGCCGTGGCCTCGACTGCCAAACAGGGATCTGCAAAAACTATACGAGCCGTTTTCAACTTGTGCCTGACTGCATCTCCCTTACCCCTGATTTGGTAAGAACCATTACATGGCTCCCCCCAAGCTGTGCTTACCGCCTTGTTGCCGAAGGGAAAGACCTGCCAAGCTGGCACCCCCTAAAATCCGGCAAGATAGAAACAATGAAACAGGCTGGTGCTTCTGTGGCTGGTCGTTGCATCAGTGAGCGTGAAGCCGGAGATTTAGAGGATTATGTTGTTGCATGGCCAGAGGAATGGCCACGCCCGTATCGTCCAAAGAACAATTAAAAGTAAAAATGAAAGAAAATTTTTACACTGCCTTTCCTTGGCCTATTGATTGGAAATATTCCACCCGCTCTCGTAGGCTTTCTTTACGGATCAATCCACGGACAGGCGGCGTTGTCCTTTCTCTCCCCCAAAATTTTCCAAAAGAAAAAGCGCTCCTTTTTCTAAAGGCACATCAAAAATGGGTCACGGCACAATTAGATGCGCTCCCGCCACCTGCTGTCCAAAGCAATGAAATCTATATTGAAGGGAAGATCTTTCCGATTGTTCGAATCCCGGCTCTTCCCTCTTTTCTTCCAAAACTTTATCCAGATAGATTGGTGATTCGAGAACATGACCAAAATGAATCTCTTAGAATCGAAGCCTTTTTAAAAGCACGTGCGAAAACACGTCTTCCCGCCTCTTTTCAACGCTGGTGTGAAATTATGGGAACGTCTCCCAGCCGAATCACTTTGCGAGATGCCAAAACACGCTGGGGAAGTTGTAATGTGCAAGGGGCTATTATGCTGAACTGGCGTCTGATTCTCGCCCCGAAATCCGTTCAAGATTATGTCATTATTCATGAATTAGCACATTTAACGCATTTCAATCATTCCGCAGATTTCTGGGCTTTAGTCGAAAATTTTTGTCCGAATGGCAAAATTGGACGAAAAGAAAGTGAAAAATGGCTTAAAAAGCATGGCATAAAATTACAAAGAACTGTATAAGAGCCTTATCAAAGCTGATTCACTCAGCAGGATTTTTGCGAGCTTGGCGGAACCGGTAGACGCACAAGACTTAAAATCTTGAGTTCCATAGGAACGTGGGGGTTCAAGTCCCCCAGCTCGCACCATCTTTTCCATAAAAAATCAAGAGAAGTCCCCACCCCGCATAAAATTATTTATGTTCGTGGTTGCAACCTGCGCCATGATGATGGGCGTGGTCGGCATCGCTTCCCGCTGCGGCGCATTGATGGCAAGCCACCCATTTAGCTTCACCTGTCTGATAATGTTCTTTTTTCCAGACGGGAACACGGAATTTAATCGCATCAATC
This sequence comes from Acetobacteraceae bacterium, assembly GCA_004843165.1. NCBI lineage: Bacteria > Pseudomonadati > Pseudomonadota > Alphaproteobacteria > Acetobacterales > Acetobacteraceae > Acetobacteraceae bacterium. The sequence continues at coordinate 1,545,652 of CP039459.1, read as the reverse complement.
ACATAACGGCAGGCTTTAAAAGCATCATCACGATGTGCCGCTGAAGCACCAACCCAAACAGCCATATCGCCAATTTTTAAATTACCATAGCGATGGAAAGCAGAAACACCGGCAATATCAAATTTCTCCAGCGCCTCTGCAATAATCTTTTCTCCCTCTTTTTGCGCAAGGGCTTCATAGATTTCATATTCTAGACCTGAAACTTTCTGGCCTTCATTATGATTTCTTACCCATCCTTCAAAAGCGCAGTAGCCACCGGCCTCCGGCTTTTGAAGGGCTTTTGCCCATTTTTCAACATCAACTGGCTGGTTAGAAAGAAAAAAGCCTTCTTCCTTCATCTTTAATCTCCTTAAATGATATAAATATTTTTCAAATGAACGATCTCTTAACCACCGGTAACAGGCGGAATAAAAACGATCGTGTCATTTTCCTGAATCTGATGATCCCACGCCACAAATTCATCATTCACAGCGACACGGATATCTGAAGAGGGCATTGGAAAATGATATTTTTCTTTCAATGCTTCATAGAGCGCCATTAGGCCAGCTTCCGGCATTTCAACAGTTTCACCTGTTTTTGCGGCAAGCTCTTTAAGATGTGCAAAATATTCAACACGCACCTTCATTTATGCTTCTCCTTCCTGTATTTTTTGCCATTCATCAGGCGTATTCACATTTTCTAGAATGCTTCCCTCTGGCGTTAAAAGAAATTCTGTTAATCCTTTGAAAGCCTGTCTTGGGCAATGCGCCCCTTCCTGAACGACTTTTTCAAGAGATTTTAAAGCTGCTGGCTCCCAAATGGCACAAAGAGGCTCTGCTTTGCCGTTAAAAGGGCTTTTCCATGAAAAAACAACAGGTTTATCAGCGATTTCCCCCTGCCATTCTGCTCTTGCCTTCACCAAGGGAGCCAAAGCATTAGCATCTGCAAACGGCAAATCACATGCCAAGACAAGCCATGCGACTTCTGGATACGCACGATGCGCCGCTAAAAGACCGGAATTTGGCCCATTAACCCCTTCAATATCAAAAATAGGCTTATAAGCCTGACGCAAAGGATCTGACTGCTGATCTTTTCTTAATGAAAGAAATTGCTGGTCTGTAAATTCTGACAAGAATGTCATCGCCCGTACAAGTTGCGGACGACCTTCATAACAAAGCGCTGCTTTATCTTTTCCCATACGCTGGCTTTTTCCACCGGATAAAAGGAGACCGAAAAGCTTTTCATTTGAAAAAATATTAGACATGATTGCCTTCTTATTGATGACGATTAAAATCCCGTTTGCCACCACTTTTGGCAATCAATTTAATCTCTTTGATAATCATGTCATGGCTAAGCGCCTTGCACATATCATAAATGGTTAATGCGGCAATGGATGCACCTGTCAACGCTTCCATTTCAACCCCTGTACGCCCTGAACAAGAGGCGGTCACTTCGATAACTGCCTCATCCCCTTCCATATAGATTTCAATATCACAGCCATTTAAAGGCAGGGGATGGCATAAAGGAATAAGATTTGATGTTTGTTTTACCCCCATGACAGCGGCAATACGTGAGACGGTAAAAACAGCACCTTTGGGCGTGACATAATCTGTTGCCCGAAGTTTTTCCGCCACCTCTTTTGGGAAAAGCAGACGTGCCTGCGCCGTTGCCTCACGTGAGGTAATCTGTTTATTGCCGACATTGACCATTTTTGGCGCACCATCCTGCTCGTCAACATGGCTTAATTTATCTGCTAAAAGACCTGAAGTTTTATTTTCTGTCATCACTATCCACCAATATAATTCATTTCAATTCGGCGTCCGCCATCAATGGCGCTCTTCCGGTGTGTTTTTCCGTCCTCTTTGAGAAGGGATTTACGATCCAAACTGTAGCGGTCTTTACGCTCGTGCCAGACATTCTCAAAAAATGCTTTTAACTTTTCTGTATTTTTTTCTTTTAGAAACGGACGCAAGTCAAAACCAGAATCTGCAAACAGACATGTATAGATTTTTCCCTCGGAAGAAAGTCGAACCCTGGAACAATCACCACAAAAAGGGGTACTGACAGAGGAAATAAAACCAACCTCGCCCTTACCATCTTTGTAACGGTAACGGTCTGCGACTTCTCCTTTATAAAGCTCACCCAAAGGTTCGAGCGCCCATCTTTCTTCGAGAAGGCCACGAATATCATCGGAGGACATCACCCTGGGCATACTCCAGCTATTGCGTGTACCAACATCCATATATTCGATAAATCGTAGAATGATATTTGTCTCTCTGAAATAAGCCGCAAGCGGAATGATTTGGTCATCATTGACGCCTTTTTGGATCACCGCATTGACTTTAATACCGCCAGGAAAATTAGCTTTTTGTGCGGCCTCAATCCCTTCCAAAACTTGAGAAAGTTTTCCTCGTCCGCCTGACATCCCCTCAAAGGAGCTTTGACTCATTGCATCTAAACTCACAGAAACCCGATTCAAACCGGCATCCTTAAGCTCTTGCGCATATCTTTGAAGCAAAATCCCGTTAGTTGTTAAGGCGATATCTTCAATCCCCTCAATCTTAACAAGACGCTCAATAAGCGTATTTAAGCCCTTGCGTAACAAAGGCTCTCCCCCTGTTAGACGAAGCTTTACAACGCCCATAGAAGCGGCAATTTTTGTAATTTCTTCGATCTCATCAAAGCTAAGGCGCTCTTGTGGCGAAAGAAACTGATAATTGTCGTGAAACGTCTCTTCCGGCATGCAATAGGCACAGCGCAAATTGCAACGATCCATTACAGAAATTCTAAGATCTCTTAAGGGGCGTTTAAAATAATCTCTTACAATATTTTCCGGATCTTTAGGCGGCATTTCTGGCCTCTAATCTTAATAACAGCATATATTATCTCTACAGCAGATTTTCATTGAAATTTTGAAAAAAGGCACTTTACCAAGGGTGGAATGCCACCAAAGAACCTGCTTGAACTTCCCCTTCTCCAGCAGGAATTTCTGCAATACCTGCTGTTTCACCAAGATGCATAAAATCACCGGAAGTTGGAACCTTATGGGGAATCAAAATGGCTTTACCTGCTTTCCATTCCAAACGAACAGGCAAGAAGAAAGTTCGCTTATCCATAGACTGAACCGTTTCTGTCAAAACCGCTTCAGAAGGAAGTTTGGAGAAACGATTATGCATTGCCTTTTTCAATAAAGGCAAAACATATCTTGCACCACAAGCCATCGCTGAAACAGGATTTCCGGGCAGACCAAAAATACGTTGCCCTTCAGGTCCAATCCCAAACCACATTGGAGCTCCAGGACGTTGCGTAATACGATGAATAAGTTTTTTTGCCCCCACTTTTTGAAGTGCGGAAGGCACATAATCGAAAGCGCCCATAGAAACGCCCCCGCTTAAAATCACAACATCTGATTCTTTAAGAACCTTTTGAAGCATCGTAACGAGTGTTTCAAAATCATCCGGAATATGTGAGACATAAGAAGGCACAAATCCCCCTTCTGCCAAGACCCCCCGCATCATTGAATCATTGGAACGGCGAACTTGCCCCTCACCAACCTCCGCATCCACATCGACAAGCTCATCACCCGTTGCTAAGAGCGCGATTTTAGGCAGACGATAAACACTTACTTCCGAATAACCATTTGCGGCTAAAAGGGCCATGATAGGCCCATCAATGACGATGCCTGAATCCAGAAGCAAATCCCCTTTTTTTGCATCTGATCCTTCTGGATGGATAAAGCGACCTGCAACACGTGCCCCGCCATCTCCCGACTTTAAGGAGACTTCAACTTCTTTGCGCACCAAAGCCTCAACAGGAATCACACAATCTGCACCATGCGGCAAAGCGGCACCTGTCATCACTTCCCAGCACACATTTCCCTCAGGTAAAGTTGGTATTTTTCCACCGGCCTGATGGCGTCCAAGACATTTTAAGGGAAAATCATCTGCGGCACGGCAGGCAATACCGTCCATCATCACACGGTCAAAAGGCGGCTGATTACGTTCCGCGGAAATATCCTCTGCCAAAATCCACCCTGCCGCTTGAGCTAAAGAAAGTTTTTCTATGCCAAAATCACCTGCATTTTCTAAAACAATTTGATCTGCTTCTTTAACGGTTATTGCTGCACACATCTGCTTAAATCCTATCTTAAATGTTATTTTCCCATAATTCTAAAGATGCTTTTAAACATAGGTTTTTACCCATCCATGCTTATCTTCGGCTTTTCCTTCCTGAAGATCTAGCAAAGCCTTACTTAGACGGGTTGCAACCGGAAAAGACTGATCTGCGCCTTTAAAATGAACCGTTTCAATCTGACCATCTGCTCCCTTTCGGACAAGTTCGCCAATTGGAAGAATGCCAACGGCCGTCCCAGAGGAAAAGGCCTCTACAATTTCACCGCTATGCCCAGCCGCAAAAACATCATCAATCGCAAGCGGCTCTTCTTTCATCTCAAATCCAAGGTCACGGCCAAGCGTCAAAATGCTATCCCGTGTAATCCCCGGCAGAATAGAACCATTTAAAGGCGGTGTCACAATAGAACCGTCTTTTTTGACAAACATCACATTCATCGCTCCGGCCTCTTCAATATATTTCTTTTCTTTGGCATCAAGAAAAAGAGATTGATGGCAATGATGCTTTTTAGCTTCCAACTGTGCTGTGAAACTAGAGGCGTAGTTGCCTGCGGCCTTCACATCCCCTGTTCCACCGGGCGCTGCACGTGCAGAATCTGCAATCCATAATTTTAAAAAACCATTATCATCCGAAAAATAAGCCGCCATCGGAGAGGCAATAATTGCGAAAATATAGCTATCGGCAGGCCGAACCCCTAGAAAAGCCTCTTCGGCAAACATATAAGGACGAAGATAAAGACCGCTACCAGAAGCTTCTGGGGTTAGATGACCGTCTTTTTCAAGAAGGAGACGCAATGCATTCAAAAACATTTCATCGGAAATTTCAGGCATAACCAAACGACGTGCAGATTTACGCAGGCGGGCAGCATTCTGCTCCGCTCTGAATAATGTGACCTCTCCCTGAGGATTACGTCTGGCCTTCAATCCCTCAAAGATTGCCTGGCCATAATGGAAAACAGCCGCTGCCGGCATGAGAGAAAAAGTTTTTGCATCGGTGATCTCAGGTGATGTCCAGCCTTTCCCCTCCTCATAACGTGAGCAAACCATATGGGGTGTAAAGCTTGCGCCAAATTTTACAGGCGTTTTCGATTTTTCTGTTGTCATTAAGAATATCTCCGCTTTACAAAATATTTTTAAAGTAAATAACTTCTATGGCTCTCACCCACTTTAAGATTTTTCTCCTTTAAACGCTAGGAATATAGATACAAAAAATGCCAGCGAGGAATTCCCCGCTGACATTGATTGAATTCTGAAAAACCTGTGTCGTTCGACACAAAGAAATCAGCGTTTTGAGAACTGGAAAGAACGACGTGCTTTTGCGCGACCATATTTCTTACGTTCAACAACACGGCTATCACGTGTTAGGAAGCCGGCTGCTTTAAGAGGCTTACGCAATTCTGGTTCATAATTAACCAAAGCGCGGGAAAGGCCATGACGCAATGCGCCAGCCTGACCAGAAAGCCCACCACCTGCAACGGTGCAATAAACGTCAAATTCATTGTGACGGCCTGCAACGATGAATGGCTGTGCAATAATCATGCGCAAAACTGGACGTGCAAAATATTTCTCAGCGGATTTTCCGTTGATGCTATATTCACCTTTACCCGGTTTAATCCAAACACGTGCGACAGCGCCTTTACGACGACCTGTGCCGTAAGAACGACCTTGCTCATCACGTTTTGGCTGAACTGGGGCAGCTTCCTGACCGTCTTTTAAAGCCGCAAGAGACTCAAGCCCAGAAGCGGCATCTTTTGTAATTGTTGTTTCTGACATACGCTATTCTTAAGCCTTACGATTTACAGTATTTTTGGAATTCAAGGCAGCAACATCCAGCTGTTCTGGATTTTGTGCTTCATGCGGATGCGTATCTTCTGGATAGATGAAAAGATGACGCATTTGCGCACGCTGAAGTGGTCCACGTGTAATCATACGTTCAACAGCCTTACGAACCAGATGATCTGGATTGTGGCCTTCCAAACGCTGTGCAACACTTCTTTCTTTAATTCCGCCAGGATAGCCTGTGTGATAGTGGAAAACTTTCTGGGAACGTTTTCTGCCTGTCAAACCGACATGCTTTGCGTTGATGATAACAACAGCATCACCACAATCGACATGCGGTGTGAACTGAGGAAGATGTTTGCCCCGAAGTCTGTTGGCAACGATGCTGGCCAAACGTCCTAGCACCAAATCGCGCGCATCAATCAGAACCCATTTGCGCTTTACTTCTGCCGGCTTTAAAACCGGTGTTGATTTCGTAAGTGACATATTGTCTTTCCGCGTTGAGCTATATCTCAAAAGTAATTTCTAAAATAAGCCCTCGGCCATTCAGAAGATTTTTGAGAAAATGCCTTAAAATAATAACTCTGTTTCGTGGCATGCAGTCTTAAACCGCTTCTTGCCTCTCAGAAGGATGAAAGTTCCATCCGCCGCAAGCTTTAACGATGTGCCCCATCGCTGAACAAATAAAATCAGGTTTTTCAATCCTCATACGAGAACGATCCCTGCTCTATATTAGGATAGTCTTATCTCCTATTTTAAAGGTTTCCGTCAAGCTTATTTTTACATTTTTAAAACACTAAAAACCGCTGAAATCAGCTATTTTTTACTATTTGGTATTATAATACCGCAATATTTTTACGTCTTTTTTCATGTATCTACAAAGCCAAAACGGCTTTTTCTTTGACTTTAAAAGGATTCGTTATTTTTGTTTTTTAGGAAAAATTTTATTTTTCATATATAGTCTAAAGTCATTTATGTTCTCATTTGTTTTTGACTAAGGAGTTTCTGTGATATGCGGCAGGGATGGCTTACCCTTATCACCCTAACAATCGCAAGTGTGATTGCCGGCGCAGAGATGTTACATAAAATAAATGATGCCAGCAGAAGTGACATTAACGACTTTCTCAAAAATATTCCGCCTGAAATCGACTTTAAATATACTTCTGTAAGTCCTGCAATTACGATTCAAGGCATGAATATCCGCGATGCCTCCTTTCACATTGGAACAACACAATTCTTTTTTAAAAATCTGTGCCTTGGCCATCCGCATATTGAAGAAAATATTCTTAAATTTTCCAGCTTTACGATGGATCACGCTAGGATCATTTCTGATGAAAATATTTTTTCCTCACGTAAGGGAATCCTTCGCAATTTTGAAATCGTCCCCTCCTCTTCCAAAATTAAGAAATGGGATGAACTTATTTTTGACGAAAATACGCTTGAGGAAAATAAAGGCTTTTCGCCGAGCATTCCGGAAAACAAAAAAATTGTCTCCTCCTTTTTCCATCGCCTTTCCAACCATACGCCTGATCTAAGCAATATTCGTTTCGGACGTGTTCAATTTGAAAATGTCAAAATTGAAAAACGTTTTAAGACGGCATCATTGCTTACGCCAACACAGCCAGCACAACGCACACACAGCGTTGCCTCTCCTCTTTCAGAATCACCACATTCAGAGGAAATCCATTCCCTTATTCAAAAAGACGGTGTTCTCATCCCCTCTCTTTCTGTGGCAAATATCAATATCGAAGGCTATGGCACAGGGGCGCATCCTATCGCCTCTCTCCACAATTTAGAAATTGATATTTTATATAATCTTCTCAATAAAAATCTTCGAAATCCCGAAGATGAAATTCGCAAACTAACCCTTTCTCTTGATGAGGGCGAAATCCATGAGGGGGGTAATCTCCTTCAACGTCCTGGACGTGATGAGATTATTGCCGCACGTCAGTTCTGGGATGATCCCGAAAAGTTTTTTAATACAGCCCCTTACGGCATGACCTTGATCGGTCTTAAAGGCCATCTTCAAGCTAAAACCATTCCGGAAAAAAGATTTTATATTCCTAAAATCACAGGAGAAAGACGTCTCAGCTCGATGAATGAGCGTTGGGCTCTGAAATCTTATTTTGATTTTTCAGGCATTGAGGCAAATCTCAATAATTGGCCGAAGCTCCCTGATGAACTCACGGCCTCTTTCAACACACATGGCCCCTCAATCAAAATTTCCTCTCTATCGGTTCCCAATGAACCAACAGTAAATATACCTGCACGCTGGGTCTCCAAATTAACCCTTAATGTCAATATTGATAAGCAAAACCAAATCAAAGGCTCTTTTGCACTCCGCTACCCGCCAATTACGAAAACGCTTTTCCAAGGTGGCGAGCAAAGACTTGCCTGGGAAAATAATCTTCAAATAAGCAATCTTTCCCTTCTTTTTGCTGGCAGGGAGCTTCCGGTGTTGCTCTGTGCCGCTTGGCAGAGTTTAAAAGAAACGGATACGCTTTCTTATAAGCAAATGCTTGAAATTTTCCACGACCATTCAGCCGATCACCCAGATCTTGAAAATATCGTTGACTGGATGTCCTCTCCCCAAAAAAGAAGCTTAAAGACAACCTTTAATCTTTCCAATTTTTGGGAATGGAATAACCTTCCTGCGAAAGAGGCTTTAGCAGAACTTCCCTTAAAAGAGGCAACAATCAATCCTCTCTGAAACGAGACATTATCGGATGCAACAGCAAGCGCCCCATATTCTTATCTTTGGACTAAGCGGGGCGTGTGCTCAAAGCGCCTTAATACATCTTTCTCAAAGCATCCCTAATGCCATTTTCACAGGATGGAGCCGTACACCACAAAAAATACCGTCCCATCTCCGACAATTATGCAGGGAAATAAAAAGCGGTGAAATTGCAGATATTCATTCAAAAGAAATCTTCAAAGAATTTGACCTGATTATTTTTACACCACCAGCAAAATTTCTGCCCAAAATCTTACAATTAAGCCATTGCCCACTTGTTGCTCTTGGTTCAACACGAAAATTTACAAAATGGCCCGATGCCTATGCTTTTGAAGTTTTAACCGCCGAAAAACTTCTTTTTGCAGATAAACGCCCTGCTTTTTTCCTTCACCCAACAATGATTTTCGGCGATGAGAATAATCAAAATATTTCAAAACTTGGGAAGATTATCAAGAAATTCAAAATCCTTCCCCTACCCAAATCAGGTAAATATCTTGTTCAGCCCATCCATTATGACGATGTTGGCAAAGCATTGGCCGAAGCGGCTAAATTATTACTATTGCGAGTAGAAACTTCGCCTTGCTCTCTCATTATTACAGGTGCTCAGGCATTTTCTTATCAAGATCTTATTCACCTGCTCTCAAAGGCACAAAATCTCTCCAGACGCTTTATTTTGCCCCTGCCTTTACCCTGCCTTCTTTTCTTTAGCTTCACATTTCGCAAAATAACGAAATTTTTTCCTAAACTCACAGCCTACATCCCTTCGCCAGAAGCCATTCGCCGCCTAACAGAAGATAAAGATTTTTCTTTTACAGAAATGGAAGAAATTCTTGGCTTTTCACCAACCGCTTTAAATGCGGAAAATTGGCAAAAAAAACTCTGCCTAAAAAGACAGAGAATCAATTTTCCTAAAAGGAAGGAGTGGGGTGAATGACGGGACTTGAACCCGCGACCACCGGTACCACAAACCGGCGCTCTACCAACTGAGCTACATCCACCAGCACGAGTTATTCTTTAGAAAAAATTAGCGAGAACGTCTAGCCCTAAAATGAGAAAAAATACATTTTAAAGCATTTTGGGGCATTCTTTATTTTTTCTTACGTGTTTTTCGATCTTTCGGCGCAACAAGATTCGATTCTTTCATTAAACGATCAATCGTTTCCTTTACATATTCTGATGTAATAATACGGGTGCACTCAAATTGCCGTGGTGTGTCTTTCTGACGTGGACAGAAAAGGTAATTTGTATGTTCAAAAGGCACTCTGACATCATGCCAGCAGGAATTACAGCCATTGGCAGAAAAGATGCGCCACGGCGTATAAAATTCATTTCTTGGATGGGTAAAACCTGAGATCATAATAATCTTGGCATTTACCGTCCATGCCAGCCAAGAAAGCCCAGAAGACAGACCGATAAAGAAATCCGCATATTTTATCCAGCGTGCCCGCTCTGCTAGCGGACGGTTCCCTGTTTCATCTTCAGCGCCATGTGGAATATGATTCCAATGAATGCCATTTCCTGTCACAGCCTCTTTATCAATGCAAATCACACGATAACCCAGCGTTTTAAGATACGTAATTACATCATGCCACCCCAAAGGGTTATTCCATAATTTACACGCACTTGACCCCTGTGCGGCGATTACAACATAGGGATCGGGAATAGGCCGCTCATCAGGCTCTTCAATAACCGGCTTTGGTGCCTCTTCGGTCAGATCAACCCCCAGCAAGGCGCCTGCCGTTCGATGAAGGCCCAACATCCGGAAATCATCAGGCTGGAACTCATTCGTTTCGTCCTTAAAATAAAGCCCCATGTAATAAGTCGCATATAATTTCTCCCTGATTTCCTCAGAGAATTCCTCTCTTGTGATGAAAGAAATCTGCGGATAGCGCTTTGCGAAAAGATCTCGAATATGCTCCGCGACAACAAGAGTCAGTTTACATTTATGTACATCTGCAAAACGTGCAGCATAGGTAAACCATGCAATTGAATCCCCTAAGGTTCCCCCCGGTAAAATAATGGCAATTTTTTTACCTTTGCCGTTCCATGCATGAGACCACGTCAATCCTGTTTCCTGATTGATGACTTCAAGACGTAAGTTCATCCAGTATTTTTTACGTGCAACAAAAGTGACGTCTTCCGCATGAAATTCATGCAAAAGACTTGCCGTATCTAAATCTCTAACACGGATAATCCACTTCCCCTGCGGAACATAAATTCTTGCCCCTATATTAAAATCATAGCGTATGCCGTGCTCTCCCTCTTGCGTCAGGTTCTGAGCAGGGGCTGGAAACGAATCTTTACGGAGCACCTCTTTTGTCGCTGTTTCCTGCTTTTCAGGCTGATTTTCAACAGGTGCTAAGGTTTCGATATCATGCAAAATATCTTTTAAAGCGGATTTTTTCTCCCCGGATGCGGAAGGGGAGGATATCTGATGTTCTAAAGTCATTTTGACTTCCCTTTTTCTCTGGGAGTACGGCTTGTTGTGGCCTTCTTCAAAGATTTCCGCTGTACCTTAACCGCTGTCGATTTTTCCTTTTGAGGCTTTTTTTCAAGAGAAGGAATCTCTGAAGAAAGTTTTAAACGTGCTCTTTTTTCCGCTGACAAGTCTAAAATCAAAGATTCACAGGCTTTAACGACCTGTGTCCCCGAAATTAAACGGCTACACTCAAAAGCACGGTTTGTATTTTTATGACGTGGGCAAAAGAAATAATCTTTTAAATCCAGTCGAATTGCCAAATCATTGGCACATCCATGACAAACATGGCGATTAATGATCCGCCAAGGGGTTTCAAATTCATTATAATCCTCGGTAAAACCGCCGACCATAATTACTTTTGTCTGCGCCGCCCATGCAAGCCATGACAATCCAGAAGAAAGGCCGATAAAGAAATCGGCATATTTCAGCCATCTTGCCCGCTCTTTTAAAGGACGACTGCCTGTTTCATCCTCCACCCCGTGTGGAATATGTGTCCAAACTGTATTCACCCCTGTCACACGTGACTGATCAATACAAATCACACGATAACCTAAGGATTTAAGGAAAGTAATCACCTGACGCCAGCCATAAGGATTGTTCCACATTTTCCCAAAACCAGATCCCTGAACGGCAATAACAACGTAAGGATCTGAAATCGGCGCTGTTTCTTCAATCTCAATGTCAGGCCGGCGGTTTTCAGGGGTTAAGCCAAGCATATACGCCCCCATCCGCCCCAAACCTGCCTGACGATAATCCAAAGGCTGCCAATTTCGATCATGATCGTCAAAGAAAACCAAAACCTTATACGTTGCATATGGATCGGCAGGTACGTCCTTAATGGTGACAAAATGGATATCGGGATTGGCAGGCGCTAAAAGTGCGACCATATCGGGACGAACAACACAGGTTAATTTTGCGCCGTGCTTACGGCCGAAAGCGATCGCCTGCCCTACCCATGCGAGATGGTCTCCCAGACCGCCAAGCTCCATATGAATGGTAACATTTTTACCATATAATTCGCACTTATGCCGGAAAACAGGTTCCGCATTATTTTCTTCCCAAACGGTAATCAGAAAAGGAACATAATAGCGTTTTGCACTTTGAACACGTCCGCCATCTTCAAGCCACTGGTCAAATAAAACCGTATCCGTACTTGCATCCTGAAACTGAACACGCCATTTTTTACCGCTAGGTACATCTACACGACATCCGTCATTAAAATCAAAACGGATGTTTTTTACGCCTTCCATCGCAAGCTGCATCGGGGCAGAAGAGCTTGTAGACTGTTTTTCCTTTTCAGCCATAGGCGAAGGCGGCCCTGGCATTGGAATCTCCATTGCCAGGTTTTTCTTCAATGATTTTTCTGAAGGTGTACCTTCTTGACTTTCTTGCTTCTGCTCTAAAGAGACATTTTTATCTGCTTTATCGTTGGAAAGTGCTACGGAATCAGCCATTCCAGCTCCTCATATTCTGTCGTTTTCAAATCTCTTGCACCGAACATATATTCCCCATACGTCCTGAAATCACCTAAACGGATCTTTTCGGCGCTGGCTTTAAATCTCAATTTTCCATTTGGCGTCCGGGCTAATCCGCCTTTAGGAAGAAAAAAAACTTTGATAGAGCGTGTACCGCAAATTTCAAACAAACGACGAGAGGCAGCCAGAGCGGCTTGTCGTTCCTCTTTTAAGGCAGCAGCAACTTCAATCAAAACATGAAGATTTCCTGCCTCTTGATAAATAACAATTGCTTCTATTCTACTGCTTTGCCTATTTTCAGCTTGGAAAGAACGAACGGCGTAACGAACTTCCTCCGCCAGATCATAGGGATCAAAAATTTTTCCCTCTTGTATCACCGCATCTTCGACTCGTCCAATCACAAAAAGCTCGCCTTCAAGCAGAAACCCTGAATCGCCTGTCCGAAACCATATTTCTCCCGCTTGATCCTGTTCAAAAAGCATCGGACGCTGGGTCTTAGAATTCCCCTCACGCTCAAAAGTACCGATATAAGATTTTGCAACGCACGGACCGGTGACCCAAATATCGCCGATTTTTCCCTCTTCCAACCATTGATCCGTTGCGGGATTACGTAAACGCAACGCATGATCTGGCAAAATTTTTCCACAACTCACCAAGGAAGTTATTTCACTCTCCTTATCTTCTGCACGTGCGGGTACGGCAGATCCTTTGGCCATCTCAGAACGTAGGAAATTCTTAACTTTCAGCCCCATTTCCGAGCTAATCATCAAAGTTGTTTCTGCCATGCCATAGCCTGTCCGAAAAGTGGAAGCTAAAAAGCCATTCTCCTGAAAAACCTCTATAAATTTTTGTAAAGACAACGCATGAAGGGGGCCTGAACCAACACAGGCAACCTGCCAACAGGAAAGATCTAAATGATCCGCCCTTCCCTCCAAAGCCTCAACCGCTAAATCATAAGCAAAAACGGGCCCGGCGGCGCTTCGAATAGCATAAGAGCTGATCGCCTCAAGCCACCCTGCTGGATTTTGAATAAAATGTTCCGGCTGTTGAATATAGCCCTCGTTTCCTGAGGCTAGGCCGAAAAAAAGCCCCATAATCAACCCCATATCATGCGTAAAAGGCAGCCAAGTTAAGCCTGCCCCTGTCGGTACAGAAAGTACCTCCTCAGCCTGACGGTGCAAATTGATGGAAATCCCCTCATGGCTAACCGGAACACCTCGTGGCTTTCCCTCTGTTCCAGAAGTATATTGAATGAAAGCTGCCGCCTGCCGACTTTCCCTCAAAGGTTTAAAAAAAGGAGCGAAATCCTCTCTGTCATCAATGGCCAGCCATTTCCCTCCAAAGTCTGAGCAAAAAGGGGAAAATCCTGACAAATCCTCTTTTAAACCAATGACGGCTTCCGGCTGCGAATCCTTTAAAATATGTTTCAGATGCCGAACGGCTCCCGACAAAGCAGGGGAAACACCGGAAACGGGAATACAGCCTGCATAAATAATGCCAAAAAAACTGATGAAAAATTCGGGATTATTTCCCCCTAAAAGGACAATGCGACTTCCGGCCTTAACATAATTGGCAATCATTCCAGCGGCTTTTTTTGCCTCCAGATCCAAAGTCTGAACAGAAAGCGTTCTTTCAATTTTCCCTGTTTTATCCAGAAAATGAAAACCGGAATCTTCAGGATGCAAGAGTGCCCGCATCCCTAAGATCTGATCCAGCCAGCCTGTTTTCCAATCCAACGCTGTGCGTTGTTTATCCTTGCCATAAGGGCGAATGACCACAGGAAGATCGGCAAGCTGTAAATCCGTCAAATGGTTTGCAGAAAAAGACATTATGACACCGCCTCAGCCGGAAGATTTTGAGAAGTTTCTAGTGTAAGAGCAGCAATTTTACCCGCCAAAGCGTCCGGTGTTCTTGCTGTCGCTAAAATGGAGACCGGCACTTCGACACCTAACCTTTTTTGCACGGCAACCTGAAGCTCCATCCCTGCCAAAGAATCCAGTCCTAAAGATTCCAAGGGGGTTCTTGCGGTCACTCCGCCTGTTTCAAGTTGCAAAATTGCTGAAATTTCTTCCAAAATAACCCGTAGCGCAAAAGTTCGCCGTTCCGCAGGTGGCAAAGATAAGAGAACCTTATCGCTGTCTATCTCCTCTTTTTCATTCAAAAGCGAGAAACGAGCTTCCTTTCCCAATTCTGAAAGGGTTTTAAAGAAAAGCGGCCAATCCACAATCGCGACAGCACCCCATGATTTTTTTGCCTGCATGAAGACCGCCATAGATTCCAAAGCTTTTTCTGCCTTGAGCAGTCCAATCCCTGACTGACGGAAAATGGCTGACGCATTGCCTCGCTTCATCATGCCGCCCTGCGCAATCGCCCCCCATCCAATGGAAAAAGCATTTACACCTTTTTCCCTTAAAAACCCTGCAAAAACATCTAAAAAGACGTTTGCCGCCCCATAAGCTGCCTGACCAAAATTTCCTGTAAAACCGGCAAGCGAAGAATAAAGCATAAAATGGCTTGGCTGGATGCCGAGCTTTTCACAAACATTCCAAATTGAAAGTGCTCCGCTTATTTTCGGCTGTAAAACATCTGCCATATCTTTCAAGGATAGTTCTACCAATGGGCCATCCTTCAAATATCCTGCCGCATGAAAAATCGCCCCAAGCTTTCTTTTTTGGGTCATTTTCAAAAGAATTTTCTGAATGTCCTCTTCATTTGAAAAATCTGCGGCATGAAAAATCACTTCTGCTTTCTGTTTCTGCGCTTCTGCGAGAAGATCTTGCCATGCCTGACGTTCTGAAGGGTCTTTCCGTGCGACAACATGAAGGCTGCGTGCGCCATTTTTCAAAAGCCACCGCAATGTTTCCATTCCGAAACCACCGGTTCCCCCCGTAATGAGATGAGCCGCTTCCAGATCAGCAAAAAAACTATTTTTAGGATTTTCCCGTACGGCAAGAGGAATCTTTTCCTCATCCACATTTTCCGGACAAAAATCTAAAATAATTCTGCCGGAATGCGCGTTGCTTGCAAAATGCCGAAAAGCCTCCTGTGCTCTGTTCATCGGAAAAAAAGTGGATTGTGGCGGAATAATTTTCCGTTCTAAAATGAGCCCATAAATTTTCCGGCAATCCTGTCGAAATATTTCAGGACGAGCATGCAACATGCGATCTAAATCATAAGAGAAAAAAGCAAGATTTTCATTAAAAGGCGTCAAGTTAAGGGAGCCACCCTCAATAATATCCCGCTTACCGATTTCAACAAAACGACCGAAAGGCGCCATTAATTTTAAGGTTGCCTGTAATGCCTCACCTGACAAGACATTCAAAACCACATCGACACCTCTGCCGCCTGTCGCCGTCTTAATGCCGTCATAAAAAGCTAAAGTCCGACTATCAAAAACGGCCTCGACATTTTTTTGCCGCCGGAGCCATTCCCGGCGTTCCTCACTCCCGGCGGTTGCAAAAATTCTAGCGCCTTTAAGCTGTGCAATTTGCAGTGCCATTTGACCGACACCCCCAGCAGCGGAATGAATTAAAATACTTTCCCCCTGCTCTAAATTTGCTAAACGCACCAAACAGGCCCACGCTGTCGCCGCCGCAACCGAAAAACCTGCCAAGGCTTTAATCATGGAAAGCGGAAACTCTTCTCTTACCCCTTTGGGAATAGGAAATAAAAGCGTTTTATCAATCTGGAGCAAACGCCGAGAGGTAAAAGCCCCTGAGACAAAGGAAAGGCACAAATCGCCTTTTTTCAGCTCCGTCTCTTCCGGAGGACAGGCCTCAATCTCTACCAATGCTTCCAGTCCTAAAATCCCTGCTGTATGGGTATTTTTAAGAACAAATTCGGGCACAAGCCCCATAACATTCAAAAAATCTTTAAAATTCAATCCGGCCGCAATGGTTTTAACCCTTACCTGCCCTTCGGAAAGCTTAGGTAGAATTTGTGTTTCCCATCCTAGCCCCTGCGTGAATTTTCTGCCTTCAAAATCCCTTATGAGTACCAAGGCATTCTGAGAATGGTCTTTAAGCGCCAGAGGATTTTCCGTTTTAGCGTGAAGCAGTGAAAGCGGTTTAACAGGATTTGCCCGAAGTCCGTACCGCCCACGATCCTCTAAGAAAATCTCCGTCTCTGTTGGGGAGTCAGCGACCAATTCCGCCGCCAGTGCCTTTTCGAGTGAAATTCCCTTATCTTGGAAAAAAATAATTTTAAAAGAAACGGATGGATATTCAACACGTGCCGAACGTATAAATCCAACCAGCGGTGCAAGCCATAAAGCACGCTTTTCAAAAGAAACATTCTCAAGACCGGCAAAAGCCCCTTGCCCTGCAATACAAAAAGCAAATTTTTCCTCTAAAGGAATTGCCTTCAAAAGCGACTGTATCTCCTGCAATAAATGTGAAATTTCAGTGATGGGATTTTGGGAAATTTTCAGACTGGGAAAATAAATCAGCTTTTCAGGTTTTTTTTCTGCCTGAAAAGATTTTTCAAACTCCGGTAAAGCAGAAAAATGTGAAATCAGACGGCCATTTTCCTGAAGCCTCTCCAACGCATTCTGCGCTACCTCATCCGGCTGGCCGAAAATAAATAATGCCTGCTGCTCTGCCAAAAGCGAGAGAGGCGGCAAAGATTCCCATTTTGCCTCTAACAGAGAAATCTGTTTTTTCTTGGCAAGCGCAACACATTCCAGCCCCCGTATTTCACCTAGAATATGGCCTTCGAAATCATAAAGAACCCCATCTAAAAGAAGCTCATTTTCAGACAATGATTTTAAAATCATTTTCGCACGCATCTGCCGTAGCGGTGTCTCCGTTTTCCGGCCATGCCAAATAAAATGCGTCATCGCCGAAGGTGCGTAAGACGTTTCCGAGGCCTCCGGCATCAAAGCCGCCGCCATTTGAAAAGCACCATCCAGCAAAACAGGATGAAGAAGATAACGATCCTCATCCTTTTCAATCGCATTTTCAGGCAAAACAATCTCGCCAATGGCAATATCCCCGGCCTTACGTCCTGAAATTTTTAAATTTTTTACAGAGCGAAAAGCAGGGCCATAATAAATCCCAAAACGGCGGAAATTTTGATAAAAAGTGGAAATTTCCACCTCTTCCATCTCTGGTAGCGGCGTGTCCGCTTCAATTTCCTGCGCCTCAACACACCAAGGCGCTGATTTTGCAATCGTAACGGAACCGTGAGAGAGAAAAGGATTTTCTACGCCTAAGCTTGAAGGGGTCAAGCTCGTCAATTTAAGCTGCCTGTTTTCCGAATAAAAATGCCAAAAAACAAGCGTTGTGAGATCTCTTGCCGGAAATAACGGCATTTTCAAGGTCATATTTTCTAAAACGCAAGCAGATTCCGACGTCATATTTTTATGCGCTGCTAAACCGGCCTCGACAAAAGCCGCAAATGGAAAGAGCCAATCCGAGGCCTGTCCAGTTTTACGCCGCATGGCATGATCCGGCAGCCAAGGTAAAAAGCCCGTGGTTAAGTCTGCTTTCCAGCTTTTTTCTACCCCTTCCTGTAGCGTTCCAAGCAAAGGATGTACCGTTAAATCTATCCGGTCTTTTCGTGCGGTTAAACGCTCCGGCCCGGAAAGAAATTCCAGTCCCATCGGATAAATGGGCAAGACAAGATTTCGTCCTCCTGCTGACGGCAAAATCATACCAGCCCCATCGGCCAATAGAGAAGCGGCGGCATCCTTTAAGGCTGTCTCAAGCGGAAATTTACGTTTTAAGATTGTCGCTGAATGCTGTCCGCCAGCATTTCCCAACAACAATGCCAGCGACGCCGCCGGCGGCGAAGGCAGAGAAATTTCCTTTAACGCCTGTCCGTCACATAAAGCGGCAAGTGCCGTTTTGGGCGTAAGTTTCTGATTAAAATAAAGCGCAATTGTGCGTGCAATCTGCGAACTTTTCTGCATTTCAACAATCGAAGCGCTCACTTTCAAGCCCAAAGACTGCAAATATTCTCCTGCTGAAATTTGGAGCAAGGCACTGACAAAAGGCGAAAGTGCCTGAAATTTTCCAGCCTCCCGCAATTCTGAAAAAATTTCAGCTTTTAAATCTAAATCTGGAAACTGAAGTTGCCTTGCCGCAAAAAGCTTGTGCGCCAGCTTAACCGTCCGAGCAGGCAAATCTAATAGGAAAACAGCCCCTTCTCGCAAGGCAATGGCAGGTGAATCAGCACATAAAAGAAAGATATTTTCCAAAGAAATACTATCGGAAATCTCCCCCTGATATTTACCGCAGGAAGGTTTAAATGCCTCTTCTGTCTTTGCGAAATCAGAAAGCGCCGCCACCATTTCATCCAGCGGCCGATTTTCTCTGCACAGAACCAAACGATGCGTTAGCAAATCTCTCTGCACCAAGAGATTTTCACATAATTCCTGCCAAAAATACGCCTGTTTTTCTGAAGAATCAGGATTTTCCTGAAGAAAATTCTCTATAAAATCAGCATATTCTTTGGCCAGATGCTTAAGCGCCAAGCCGCTCGCCGCACTGAGTATAAAGAAACTTTCAGGGCGGTCATTCTTGTGTTTCCGCCTTTTTCCCGGCAGCTCTTTCTTCTGAAAGGAACGCATCAAAACAGCGGCATTTGCCCCGCCATACCCAAAAGAATTCGCTAAAATATAATGCGGACTGCCTTTCTTTACAGAAGAGAGTTTCATGCCCTTTACGGGCAGATATAAATCATTTGCAGAAAGGAATGCGGCTGGCTTCCCCTCGCATGGCCAAGGCGGAAGTGTTTTATTTTCAAGACACAGCATGGCCCGCATCACACCGGCAACACCGGCACTCGCTTCTAAATGGCCGATATTGGCCTTGATGGAGCCGATAGGAAGCGCCGGTAAATTCTCAGAACGATTTTCTGCGATCGCCCCTGAAATAGCGGCGGCCTCAATCGGATCGCCGACAGGTGTTCCTGCGCCATGCGCCTCTACCGCAGAAATTTCATCGGGATGAACCCCAGCCTTTTCTAAAAGACTTTTCATTAAAAGCGATTGCGCTTTGCGAGAAGGCACCGGAACGGCCGAAGTGCGTCCATCCTGATTCAATGCCCCTGCCGAAATGACGGCTCGGATGGGATCTTTATCCTCCAAAGCTTTTGCCAAAGGTTTTAAGAGGAGAATCCCGGCGCCTTCTCCTCTGCCATAGCCGTCTGCTTTGTCAGAAAAACTCTTAGAGCGTCCGTCTTTTGCAAGGAATCCAGATTTACTCATTGTGATAGACGGTTCAGGTATCATCATATAGCTTGAACCGCCGGCCAAAGCCATTTCACAATTTCCCAGCGAAAGATCCTCGCACGCCCGAACAATCGCCGTCATAGAGGAAGAACAGGCTGTATCCACACTCATTGCCGGGCCAAGAAGATTGAATACATGCCCTAAACGTGCGGAAACCATCCCGGCAGTACTACAAACTGCCGCATAATGATCCTGAATTTGGACACGCATTTCAGAACGTCCGGCATAGACGAGAAAATCATCTAAAAAGGCGCCGACATAAACGCCGGTTTTTGTACCTTTGATCTGTCTTGGCGCTAATTTTGCATCCTCTATCGCCCGCCATGCCGCCAGCAAAATATTGCGCTGTAACGGATCAAGCAAGCTTGCCTCTCTGGGAGAGAGACCAAAAATAGCGCAATCAAAGGCTTTGGCATCATGGAGAATAAAATTGCCCTGCGCCATTGTTGTTTTACCAGCCGTTTGAGGGGCTGGAGAATAAAAACGCTTGTTTGACCAGCGATCCGGCGGAATATCAACAGCGGCATTCCCCCGTTGCATCATAAAATTCCAAAGATCGGAAAGAGATTCAATTTTTGCAGGGAAAAGCAAACCTGCACCAATAATGGCAATTTCCATTTGTTTTGAATCGCTCATGATCTTCTATCTCTTTACGAAAGGGGAAAAGTGAATTTAGACTAATTTATTTTGTGCTTTAATGCCTGATCTTAGCATTCAGGAAGGCGCATGATGGCTTTTTTCTAAAATAAAAATGACATTCATAAACAAAAGAGGATTTTTTACGCCTCTTTTTCCATCTTATAAGGATAGGCCTTTGGCTTTTCCTGCTCAGGATAAGGGCCGCCGGCGAGGATTTCGACAATCAGGGAAGCGCCAAAAATAAGTTCCTTATCCCTACCCAAGTCAGGCAACGCGGCCTCCCCTTTTGTCCAGCGGCAAGGACTGCTTTCCACAACATCCCATCCTTGCATATTTGCTGCATGGTAATGCGTTTCAATCGCATGAAAATGTTGCCCAATCGCTACCGTCATCTTACCAACCAGAACCCCTAGCTGACGACGGTCATCCATCCAAGGCCCGACAGATTCCGAAGGACGGAATTTCTTTGAGACCAGTGTAATGGCCCTTTTCCCTGCCGGAATCTGGAAAAAATACTGGTTTCCCCGACGGTTCTTCGCCTTTAAAAGCATCCCATCCTCCAGTCGAAGGCAAAGATCTGGATCTTTCTTAAATTTCGGCAAATAATTCTTTTGCGCCACGATCCCCAGAGACAAAGCCCTTTGCTTAAAATCATTCCAAAGATTTTCGGCAAAAGCATGCGAAACGTCCAAAGGTGCCGCCGCATCTTTTTCCCACCTTCGTGAAGGGATCCGTTCCAAACGGGTAATTCCGTTGGAAAGATTAACCGCCTCACGCCGCTCTTCCGTATTGAGCCAGCTTTCCGTCAAAACACCTTCTGCACGGATAATCGAATGCGGCTCGGTCTCAATGTGGAAAAATTCAAAATGCGCCAGTGAAGTATCGTAATAAATACTAAAACCGTTCACAAGCATCCGAATAGGAATAAAGCGTCCTTCAAAATAAAAACAATGTTCTGAAGTCACCCTTAAATCCCTCAAAGGCAAATTATCACCGAATGCGCCTGCTTTAATACAGACAGACCAACCGGCAAGATCGACTGGAAGCTCCCGATTTATCTTGCTTCTTTTTGATCGGGTTGCCGTAATTTTCCGTTCTATTTCTTTGCCGTCAACCAATGCCCAGACGGTATCGCCTGCTTTCAAATCCTGAATTTCAGTCTCACCCCTTGGGGTGGAAATCAACGTCCCACGCAAGAAGCACTGATCGTAAACAATAACCGCTGTACCGCCATCATCCCAGACTTGAAAAGAGCTTGGATTGTAGCTGCTGCCATCCAGAGTAGCCCCCCAAACCGAATGATTGTTCGACATGAGCGTGATTTTACCATCCGCATAGGTGACACTTTCCCCTGCACTGTAATGCACACCCATCACTTCAATTTGACCGAAATTTCCCATATGAAGGCCACGCACCGTTGCCCCTTTTTCGACACGTAGCAAACCGCCCATCTCCGTAACAGTTGATCCGGTTCCCTTCCCATCATCTAGCCAACCGTCAGAAAAAGTTCCGCCTTTTGAAATGATGCCGCCATCCTTTCCCTCATTATCCTTCAGCTGATTCCCCCCATCCCATTTATCCATTCCGGCACCAATCGTTGCGCCGCTGGCATAACCGCCGGCTTTAACAATCATTGTGCCGCCCTGCATCACGGTCGCATTATCGGATTCCCCATCCTTATCCACCTGTATGTGAGCACCCTTTGAAACCGTTGCGCCGGAATCAATCCCACTTTCGCCAATGATAGCTTTACCACCATTTTCAATAACGGTATCACTGGTCGTTCCGCCAATATTCGTCATTGCGCCAGCGATTTCCGCCCCTGAAGCATAGCCATCACCATTCACAAGGATTGTTCCGCCATGAGAGATAATCGCCCCGAAATCAGAGCCTGTATCATTCACAGAGATAATACCGCCGGCTTTCACCTGTGCATCTGAATCAAGACCGCCGGAATCAACAACAATCTTACCGCCGTTGCTGACAATCGTATCTTTTGAGGTTCCTGAGCCAAACTCATCCGGTGTACTTCCCGTAATGACAACTTGCCCGCCATCTGCCCCTTGCGCCACGTGATGCGCATAATTGGCCCCGACCTCAAGGGTGCCGCCAGCCTGAACCGTGTTGCCCATTGCAGTACCGCCGGCAACAGAAACCAGCGCACCATTTGCAAGCGTATTGCCTGAAAAAGTACCGCCAACATCGACATAGCCGTTTAATCCGCCATAACCATTATCCGTTCCCCCGTTAAACAAAATATCCTTTAACGTGCCGCCGCTTTCCACCAAGCCATAGCCAAGAATTTTTCCGCCTGAAATCAAACCATTCTGGTTGGCATCCACCATACCGCCGGCATCCACGAGCACATTTGCCAAAGTACCTGTTCCGCTCGCAACACCACTGGTGCCGTTTTTGACAATGACAAGCCCTTTATTCCCACCGGCCAGTCCAAAACCGCCGGAAAGAACATGCGCATTCTGAATTAAGGAATTACCATGCGTATAATCATGCCCACGCACAGCCGCACCGCCGGCATCTAGAAATCCGCCATTTCCGGCTGTGAGGTTATAGGCTGTTGCCCCACCGAAAACATCCAATGAGGCCCCGACAAGGCTCCCCTTACCATCTGTTCCGGCAATGGCCATCCCCTCTGAAAGACTGGCACCACTGCCATAAATAAACGCTGCCTGACCACTGAAGGAAATCCAATCTGAGTTTCCAGCGCCATCATCACGATGTTCTGTTGGACCATAAAAAACAGTAGAGGGCGTATCATCATCATTATATGCGGTACCTGCGCCTGTCGCCCCCCTGCCGCCTCGTTTACTCGGGTCTCCGAAATTTGTTCCATCAACATTAATAACACCACCGCCACCAACAACTTGAATCGTGGCAAAATCCGTCACAATTGGTCCTGCATTATCTGCCTGAATGGGTCTTCTGGCGAGATCCGAAAAGCTTTGAACCTGCGCACCATTCGACACAACAGAGGAGGGATTCTGTGTATTCTTCACGTCACGGGAAGAAACTGCACTATGAGGTGCCCGGGGATGATGCGCCATAAATAACCTACATTTTACTTACCGGCAGAAATACCAGATCTTTTTTATTCATAAATTCACGGACAACCATCTTAATAATTTTTTGAATTTTTATCCAGCCTCTGAAAACTAAGCCTCACCGCCTAGATTTTGGGGGATGCGTCCTTTTGCATTTTTAATCAGCAAATGCCGTTCCACCATCCCAAAAGAATCACGTGGCAGGCGCTTAATTCTAAAAATTGGCAAAGGTGGCAGGCCGGGATAGAGTCCATGGAAAAGCATACTTAAAGATTTAAAATCTAATTCACAGCCCTCCTTTGCCACAACGGCACAAGATAATCTCTCCCGACCATCCCCATCCGTATAAATAAAGCTTCCGGCTTCCTGAACATTGGGGTCTTCGCTTAACACAAGATCAATTTTTGCCAAATCAAATTTACCGCCGCCCAACGTGACCAGATCATCTGCACGCCCCTCAATCCATAAAGTCTTAATGCCATTTTGAAGGATAATTTTTCCTCTGTCTCCGCTCAAAAACCATCCGTTTTGGAAATATCTTGCATTTGCGCCCGAATAGGAATCTTTTCTGCCATTCAGTGCCTGATAGGATAAAATCCCATCGGTAACTTTCAGCCAGATTTCCCCTGTTTGACCGGCTGGCAAAATCTCGCCATTTTCGCCTACAGCTTTGACCTGCGCCCACGGCAAAATAGGCCCGACATGCTCCGGTGCAATCCGTTTATTTCCGGTAATCATCGCAATCGGCCCTGTTTCATCGGTTGCATAAACAAGGCGAACATTGGGAGTGAAATGCGCATAACAACGCTCCAACAGACGATCACTCGCCCGTCCGCCCCCTAAAATAAGCGTAATATTGGGATGGGGGGAGGAAAGCGGCTCTAAACTTTCCAAAACGATCGCCACATGCGCCGGCGTTAAAATCGCCACAAATGGCCCCGCACCGACAAAAGCTTGCGCCGGGTTCGCCGGATCATGGAAACGGACCTGCAATCCACTGGAAAAGGCAGAACAAAGTGATAGAAAACCCGTCAAGGAAGAAGGATGCACGGTCGAGACAAAAATAGGACGTGCGCCCCCCTCGATCAAAACAGAATCCATCCATAAAAGGCGAGACATTACCTCCCGCACTTTGCGGCGATTTAAAATAACAGGCTGATTACCACCAACAGAGGCCCCGGCAAGACCGACATAAAATGGGCGATCCTCTGAAATATCAAAATCTGTAGAGATATTCTCATCAAAAGATGTGGGTGTTTGTGCCTGAAATACTTTTTTGAACCATTCGGCACCCAACACAAGATATTCATGTGCCTGTGTTTCCTGCTTTTTGCGCCTTTCCGTAATAATAAAATCAGGGGCTAAAGCCGATAAAGATTCTTCCGTAATGCCTTCGGCTTCCGGCGGTAAAGTGCAGCAAGGCAGGGATAGACGTGCCAACGCTAAAAAAACGATCCAATGATAGAGAGAATCTTCAAAATCAATCGCAACCAATCTTGGCGCCTGTTTTTTCAAAGGCCCTAAAACACCGGCAAGCTTTTGAACCGCAACTTCAAGTGCCCCGAAACTGAAAGCACGCCCCTGCGATTCAAGGGCTATTCTTGTCGGATATAAAGCTGCATTACAGGCTAAGAATTGATCAGGCATTTAAAAAGCTCACCCCTCCGGATTTATGTTTCTCTCTTTTAGAAAGTTTATCAGGAGAGAAAGATTTTATAAATTCCTTCTGTAAACAGGAAGGATGAAACTTTCCACTTAATCCTTTCTCAAGCCTCTTTTGAAAGATCATGATCATAGATTTCAGGATTGTTCTGTTCGGGATATGGACCGCCAGCGAGAATTTCAACAATCAAGGACGCACCGAATTTCAGCGCCTCTTCTGAACCTAAAGAGGGAAGTTCTGCCTCCCCTTTTGTCCAGCGGCAAGGGCTGTTTTCAACAATATCCCAGCCTTTCAGATTGGCCGCTTGATGATGCGCTTTAATCAAATGGAAACGATCCCCAATGGCAACGGTCATTTTTCCAACCAGAACACCAAGCTGGCGACGGTCATCCACCCAAGAACCAATGGATTCGGAAGGACGGAATTTTTTAGAGACCAGCGCAACAGCCCTTTTTTCTCCCGGAATTTGGAAAAAATACTGATTCTTCCGGCGTTTAAGCGGTTTCATCAGGGTGCCATCAGATAAAAGGAGTTGCAGATCGCAATCTTGGCTGAAGAGTTTCTTCTCTGATGTCCGAAGCGGCAGATCTGACGCAACCGCCCTCTCCTTAATTTTCTGCCAAAGGCCACCGACAAAATCCGCTGAAATATTTAGAGGCGCAGCAGCATCTTTTTCCCATGTCCGTGAGGGGATACGTTCTAGGCGGGTAATCCCGTTGGAAAGATTAACAGCCTCTCGCCGCTCCTCTGTATTGAGCCAGCTTTCTGTCAGGACACCCTCGGCCAGAATAATTGAATGTGGCTCGGTCTCAATGTGGAAATATTCAAAATGCTCACGGGAAGTGTCATAATAGATATTCCTGTCATTCACGAGCATCCGGATCGGAACAAGATTGCCGTTAAAAAAGAAACAATGTTCGGGTGTCACCCACAAAGTTCTCTCTGGCAAATTCTCGCCAAAAGCACCTGCCTCAATACAGACAGACCAGCCGGCTAAATCCACAGGAAGGGCTTTGTTAATCTGGCTTTTTGCGTATCGAAGTGCCGTGATCGGACGTGCCGTTTTTTTCCCACCGACAATCGCCCAAATCCTATCCCCTTTCCGAAGATCTTGGACTTCGACCTCTCCTTGCGGTGTGGAAATATGCGTTCCACGCAAAAAGCACGTATCATAAACGATAACCGGCGTACCATTATCATCCCAAATCTGGAAAGCGCCGGAATTATAATTTCCAGATAAAGTTGCGCCCCACACAGACTCGCCATTTGACATGAGTGTCAAATGATGATCGCTGTAAACAACACTTTCGCCAGCGCCATATTGCACGCCCAACACTTCGATCTGGCCATAATTTCCCATATGCAAGCCTGTGACCGTTGCGCCCGGCTCCACACGGATCAAACCACCCATTTTCGAAGGTGATTCTCCACTCCCTGCGCCATCAGCCAGCGAGCCGTCAGCAAAAGTTCCGCCATCTGAAACGATCGCACCATCCGAAGTCGGATCATCCAAAACACCATTCGCCCACGTATCCTGATCTGCACCAATGGTTGCACCGCTGACATAACCGCCAGCATTCACAATTAAAGTTCCGCCTTGGGCAATCACAGCACCTTTATCCGTGCCGCCGGCATCCACACGAATGGTTCCCCCGGCAAGCGCCGTTGCCTTTGAATCCACGCCGCCCGAACTCACAATCTGTGTGCCGCCACCGGAAATCACATCATTCGTTGCTGTCCCTTTTGTCAAATCACCGGAATAATAAGTGCCGTTCCCCTTTGCGCCAGAGTTGAAATAATGCGAATTTCCCTCTCCGATAATGATAACGCCTCGATCCCTGATATCATTGCCGACAGCCGTTCCAGCCACAAAAATGGTCGCCTCGCCTTCGACAGTATTACCGCTGAAAACAGCATTAGAATTAATATAGGCATTTGCATTGTCTGGGGCACCCCCTGGCAGAATATTGGCATTTCCAACCGGTGCACCGGAAAAGAGAACGCCGCTTATCAGGCCGCCATTTTCAATCAAAGCAGTACCGTAAACATTTCCGCCAATCACGGTGCCGTTTGTATTCACATCTAAAATACCGCCGGCATCCACCGTCGCATCTGAAATAAAACCAGAACCGCCCAATGTATATTTTGAGCCATTTTTAGTCACTGTAAGACCAGCACCGCCGCCAGCCAAACCATATCCGCCCGACATGACATGCGCCGCTGAAATATATCCCTGCGCTCCGCCGCCGGCACCGCTAATGCCAGCAGCAGCAAGCAATCCGCCGCTCATCGCGGTTCCGCCAAGAATTGTACCGCCATTCAGCGCATCCAAAGACGCATATCCCGAAACCGTTCCCCCCTGAACAACTCCTGCCGGCCCATTATTAAAACCGTCCTTTGTTGCAACACCCTTATAAACCGCACCGTAACCATCATTGTTAATGACGACATGAGAGGCCGTTCCGCCATTCCCAACGGAAATGGCACCGTAAATGGCAGAAGCATTACTGCCAGTACCGCTGAGATTTCCCGTTGCCGTCAAGTTCGAAACGATGCCGTTTGATCCTGCAACATAAATAGAACCGCCGCTAATCGCTGTTGCGTTGGCAATATTCGCATTATTTTCATTGAGTGACGCACCACTATAAACCTGCGCACCATCAACGGTAGCGCCCGCAGCAATATTGACATTACCGCCGGAATAAAGCGTAGCTCCCTCAACCACACCACCATTAGAAATATTCATCAAGCCGCTGTAATTAACGGTGACCCCGTCTACAAGACCGCCTGAAGAGACATTGACGACACCGCCTGAATCAACGGTCACATCATCCGAAACACCGCCACTACTGACATCTAAAAAGGCGGAGGAACCGGAAACAATCACATCCTCAACAATACCGCCATCATCAACATTGATTGCGGCAAAATTGCTGACGGTGGCGCCGCTAATGAGATCGCCTTTTCCGACATTGACGGCAATAAAATCCGTATTTCCTAAAAAATGGGACGCACCTGAAAGCTTTATGTCGTGACTTGTGCCTTGCTGATTAACATTTTGAAGATAGCCGACCAAGCCGCCATAAATATTGGTATAGGTTCCCCAGCCATGGCCTCTGTCCGTAGGATTGCTTCCCCATGCGACAAGAGAGCCATCTGTAATGTCTGAATTTGTTGCATTAATGTCTTGTGCCGGCCCGTTCGTAATGACCGTACCCTCGCTAATGCTTGTACTTCCGCCGCCTTGATCTAAATTGATATTTTTTTCTCTAGCTTTAAGTTCTGCAAAGCTCTGAATATGCCCGCCCCCCACAATTGCAGCGGCATTTTTTTGCAAATCGGAACTATTGGAAAGCTCTTTAGAAGAGGGATGAGAGGAAGACATCATTCACTAACACATTAAATAAATAGAATATTACCTCTATATATCTAAACATCTCACTCTATCCAAGTCGCTGACAGGGAGAGGAAATCGCCAACATGTTAAGCATTGGCGTTCATAGGCAAAAAATATAAGAGGGCGCAATGACTCTGAGTTATGGCATCTAAGCCTATGAGAAGCAAGCCTCCTCAAAAATCCTTTTGCATCAGAAACATTCATGCAGGATTTTATAAAATCCTGCATGCTGTCTTTTTTCGCTTTCATAAGGCTGTTTTAGGCTAAAGATCTCTCGCCTTCAAAAGTAGAAATCTCAGATTCTGTGGCTGCCATGATTTGATTCTCCGGATAAGGACCGCCGGCAAGAATTTCAACAATAAGAGACGCACCGAATTTTAACTCCTCTTCCGAACCCAAGGATGGTAGCTCTGCCAACCCTTTTGTCCAACGGCAAGGGCTACTTTCCACAACATCCCATCCCTGCATATTCGCCGCATGATGATGCGTCGTTACAGGGCGGAATTCCTGTCCGAATGCCACCGTCATTTTACCGACCAGAACGCCAAGCTGGCGGCGATCATCCATCCAAGGGCCTACGGATTCAGAGGGACGGAATTTCTTCGAAACAAGATATCCTCCCTTAAAACCGGTCGGAAGCTGGAAGAAATATTGATTGCCACGCTTATTCAGCGGTGCGATTTCCTGCCCATTTTCTAAACGCAGACGGAGTGCCATCTCTCTTGAAAATCTTTTTTCCTCCGGTGCGTAAAAAGGAACCTGCTGAAGTGCGGCATATTCTGCAAATTTTTGCCAAATTGGCTGCACAAAATTCGCAGAAACCTCCAAAGGTGCCGCCGCATCTTTTTCCCAAGTGCGGGGTGGCATGCGCTCCAAACGGGTAATCCCATTGGAAAGATTGACAGCCTCACGCCGCTCTTCCGTATTGAGCCAGCTTTCCGTCAAAACACCTTCTGCACGAATAATCGAATGCGGCTCGGTCTCAATGTGAAAAAATTCAAAATGCGCTAACGACGTATCATAATAAATCGTTCTGCCATTAATCAGCATACGAACCGGCACTAAACGATTATGAAAAACAAAGCTATGTTCCGGCGTGACACGCAAATCACGTTTAGGCAACCCCTCTCCGAATGCACCTGCTTTAATACAGACAGACCAGCCGGCAAGATCAATCGGTAAATTTCTGTTTATCTGATTTCTTTTTGATCGGGTTGCTGTGATTTTCCGTTCAATTTCTTTGCCGTCAACCAATGCCCAGACGGTATCGCCTGCTTTCAAATGCTGAATTTCAATCTCACCCCTTGGGGTGGAAATCAACGTCCCACGTAAGAAGCACTGATCGTAAACAATAACCGCTGTACCGCCATCATCCCAGACTTGGAAAGAGCTTGGATTATAGCTGCTGCCATCCAGAGTGCCGCTCCAAATAGCCTGACCATTCGACATAAGTGTGATGGTGTTATTTGCATAGGTAACACTCTCCCCGGCGCCATATTTCACGCCCATCACTTCAATCTGGCCGAAATCCCCCATATGAAGATTATCAACGATTGCGCCTCTTTCCACACGAATTAAACCGCCCATCTGGTCAACGGTCGATCCCGTCCCGACACCATTTGCCAGTGATCCGCCGTACCAAGATCCGCCATCTGTAATAATGCCGCCATCCTCGCCATCTGTATCTTGTACCGAGTTCCCCCCAACCCATTTATCCTGGCCGGCGCCAATCGTTGCGCCATAAGCTGCACCGCCGGCTTTGACAATCATTGTGCCCCCCTGCATCACGGTCGCATCCGAATCCCTGCCGCCATTATCAACAATCTGCTTTCCGCCACTGCTGACAACACCGGAAATAGAAGTGCCACCCGCTAGATCTCCACCGGATGACACAGCTAATGAACCATTTGCTCCCTGCGTAACATAACGGGAATAACCTTCCCCAATCTCAACTGTACCGCCAGCCATAACCGTATTATTCGAAGCCAGCCCGCCGGCAATACTCAAGAGAGCCCCGGACATCACCACATTGCTAGAGACAATCCCGCCTACATCCACATAGCCGTTAGCGCCATCTATTCCACCATCTGCGGCACCGCTAAAAAGCACGCCTGAAATCGTACCGCCGCTTTCAACCAGCGCATAGCCGCCAACACTGCCGCCCAAATAGGTGCCCTGACTATTCACATCGGCAATACCACCGGCATCCACCAAGAGATTGGAGAAAATGCCAGAACCGTCGAGCGTGATTTTTGTGCCATGTTTCGTCACGGTAAGGTCTTTATTTCCGCCGACCACCCCAAGGCCGCCCTTCTGAATTTGACCGCCATCAAGCAAAGACTGACCGCCACCGCCATTCCAAGGAAGATTTACCGTGCTTCTAATACCGCCAACAGCGATAATACCCCCGGAACCCGCTGTTCCCCCAAAAATTGTTCCGCCGTTCAGCGCATCCATCGAGGCAGGACCATCCGCACCGCCGGCCACATAACCGCTGCTGATATAAGCGCCGGAACTTACGGCGCCAATTCCGGCCCCATCCAGCACAGTGGCATGAGACATCGAGCCATTCGAAATACCGAGAACCTGACTACCCAGAAAAGTAATGGAATCATAGGTTGCCCCATTAACAACCCCGCTGCCCTCCCCTGCATTGCCGAACCAGCCCTTATTGCCCGGATCGTAAAGCGTTGCCCCGCCGTAAAGCGTGGCGTTTGAAATCACTGCCCCCTTATTAACGGCCAAAGTTCCGCCTGAATAGACCGTTGCCCCTTCGGTGCCGCCCTGTTCGGCATCCATCACACCGCCGGATAAAACCGTTCCGTTACTTACCTTACCGCCATCTGCAAAAACAGTCGCATAGGCATTGGCTATTGCACTGGTCGCCGCCCCCTGAACGTCGATCACGGCCCTCGAAACACCTAAAAAACCATCAGAACCGCCGGAAGCACTCAAATTTGTCGCATTTGCACCGGCATCAACCGTTATCGTTCCCCACGTATCAACGGTCGCACTGTTAATATGCGCACCCGATGCGACATTCACAACGGCACTCGCACCCGAGGCAATTTTTCCAATGCCTAAAACATTCAATCCCGCAGCCGAACCGGAAACAACAAGTCCTGAAACGGAACCGCCCGCATTAACATTCAATGTCCCTGCCGCCGCAACTGTTCCGTTAAAAGTTCCCCCATCAGCAACATTTCCGATTGCCGCCGTTCCGGCAGAATAAACAACTCCAACGCCAAGGGCACCGAGCTGTTCTGACGCAATACCAGAAATTAATCCTGAAACAACAGAGCCGTGCTCCCCAACTGCCAAAGTTCCGTAAGCGGCCGCTGTCGCACCACTGGCAACGCCGCCGGAACCAATATTAATCGTTGCACCGACAGGCCCTGCGTCAACTCCGAGAAGGCCGCCAAACCAACTCCCTGACGCAACGACATTGGCAACAGTTCCGCCATTTGAGGCAATAATTGTTCCGCCGGCGGTCGCTGTCGCATTAGAAACATTATGAAGGGAATCCCCCGCCATTACCGTTCCGGCACTCCCGGCGATAATTGTTCCCCCTGTCAGTCCCGTCGCACCATCAATAACCCCATTCTGAAGCGCTTGGGCAGTCCCACCACCATAGACCGTTGCATTATCAACAATCCCACCGGTTATCGCCACAATATCCGCACCGCTGGAAACGATTACCCCATTAATCTCATCACCAGCACCGACAATAACCGTCGCAGAGCCGGAGTAATAATTGGTTGGATAGAGCGGCCACCCCCCTGCAGAAGTAACAACACCGCCGGCAATTGTAATATCCTGACTGCTACCTTGCTGAGAAACGATAGTTGCATAAGAACCGCCTCCCCAGGGAGCATTTGTCCCGCTCTCACCGTTAACAGAGATCGTTGTGTCACTTGGAATATTATATGTGCCGGCAGCAAATACACCAAAAGGGATATGGCTTTTAGCCTCTAACGCATCAAAAGATGTAACGCTCGCCCCATTCGAAATAGCAGCGACATGATTCTCATCATTTAACGCTGAAAGATTCGGTTTCCCGGACAAATGATCTTTTTTTCCATCCGACACGCTATATTCCTCTCATGCACTTCATCGCAATAAAGCGCCCTGCTCCAAAAGACCAAAGGCCGGTTTAAATATAAAAAATGGGAGATCGTCCAAGGGCTTTTCAGCGTTATGAGGCCGAACTCAATATAAAAATATTGCCCAACATATGCCTTCTTTTTACGTTTTGCAAATTTTACATATAATTTTCTGTTCTTCAGGCTGGAAGCGCCCTTTTCTAAAAAAAGAGGACCGATATGATCCTCTTTTTAAAACGCTTATTTCCCAAATTTAGAATGGAATTTTTCTAAAAGCGGCGGACTCAATTTCACGAACAAGGTTGAAATCCCCTCATCAGACATTTCTTTTTCCAAAATTTCGCCATTTTCATTAAGCCATGCCCATTTTGCGCCCTCTTCGGGTTTTAGGACAAATTTTTCCTCGACAAAATCTGCGGTTAAAAGGATCCCTTTTTATCTCTTTTAAAACACGCCCTCCCCATCAGGATGACCTGACAGATAACAACAAGAGACCAAAGATAAAAACCCAATGATCCTTTTGCAAGTACGGCATTAACGGTTCCAAAAATCGCCGTCAGCATATAAATCAGCGGAAGAAATCTATTCATAAAAACTCCTTTCAAACAGGCAAGGAGGAGCGTTTAGTCTCCTCCCCTTTCCTTCAGTGCATTAAAAGGGAAATGATGGAAGCCATTAAAGAAATAATCGCAACCGCCCTATCAAAACAAGGAAGGAAACGTTTCCAATTTTTCATAGGAAACTCCTTTATTCGTTGCCGGCGTTATTGCCGGTCAACCTCTTCATGATACCGTCAATTTGACGGTATCACAAGAGATTTTTCAGTTTGATTTTGTCATTTTCAACTTTCAAAGAGAGTGCAAGATAAGCCGTTTTAGGAATATTTTTACTTTGTGCCAGCCAGCGTTCATAGGTTCTTGAACTGATTCCAAGCCACCGTGCGGCCGCCGCCTGCGAGGAAAATCCAGCCGCCTTACGAGCAGTCTCTAAATCATTAGGGGTAATCTGCATTTTCTTCTCCTTTTGAAAATTCTATAAAGCAATAATGCCGACAAAATGTCGGAATCGCAAATTTTTTAAAGCAGAGATTTTACCCTCACAGGTC
The DNA here is from genome assembly GCA_004843165.1 of Acetobacteraceae bacterium. NCBI lineage: Bacteria > Pseudomonadati > Pseudomonadota > Alphaproteobacteria > Acetobacterales > Acetobacteraceae > Acetobacteraceae bacterium. The sequence goes on along the minus strand of CP039459.1, from coordinate 1,511,876 downwards.
TTACCGCCTACACCATTTATTAAAAACGCTTATTTCCCAAATTTAGAATGGAATTTTTCTAAAAGCGGCGGACTCAATTTCACGAACAAGGTTGAAATCCCCTCATCAGACATTTCTTTTTCCAAAATTTCGCCATTTTCATTAAGCCATGCCCATTTTGCGCCCTCTTCGGGTTTTAGGATAAATTTTTCCTCGACAAAATCTGCGGTTAAAACCGCATCTAATTTTGCCAAAAGACGATCACATCCCTGACCCGTCAGGGCTGAAATCCGCTCATCTTCCTCAAGGGTTTCTTTCTCTTCCTGATTTTCACTTTCAGGTAAAAGGTCGCATTTATTTTTGACCTCAATCAGACGATGTGGCCAATTTTTATCTAAAAATTCATCTTCCTCTAATTTTTCCAGAACACCGATCACGTCTTTTTTCTGTGCCTGCGTATCAGGTGCAGAAACATCTCTGACATGCAAAATCACATCGGCAAAAGCCACCTCTTCCAAGGTTGCCCGAAAGGCCTCAACCAATTCAGTCGGCAAGTCGCTAATAAAACCCACCGTATCCGATAAAATCACTTTTCGGCCGGACGGCAATTCCAGCGCACGCATCGAGGGGTCCAAAGTCGCAAAAAGTTGGTCTTTCGCCTTAACATCCGCCCCGGTTAAACGGTTAAACAAGGTCGATTTCCCGGCATTGGTATAGCCGACCAGTGCCACAACAGGAAAAGGCACCCTTTCCCTCGACTGACGGTGCAGGCCACGTGTTCGGCGCACTTGTTCTAATTCTTTTTTAATTTTGATAATTCGGGTGCCAATCATCCGGCGATCAGCTTCCATCTGCGTTTCTCCGGGGCCGCCTAAGAAACCAAATCCGCCACGCTGACGTTCCAAATGTGTCCAAAGGCGGACAAGGCGGGAGCGTTGATATTCCAAATGGGCCAATTCAACCTGTAGCACACCTTCTTTGGTGGCGGCACGTGCGCCGAAAATATCTAAAATCAGACCTGTTCGGTCGATGACTTTAACATTTAACGCTTTTTCCAAATTACGTTGCTGGATTGGCGTTAAAGCATGATCCACCACGACAAGGCCAGCACCGCTGGCATGGGTAATTTCTCTAAGTTCCTCGACCTGCCCTTTTCCCATAAGCGTTGCCGGCCTAGGCGCACGCAATGGAAAAATGCCTTTCCAAACAATATTTAAGTTAATGGCTTCGGCTAATCCTGCCGCTTCTTCTAAGCGAGCCTGTGCCCGTGACGAGGCAACAGGGCCATGTCCCCAAGGCAAAATCACGAGAACATTTTGAGGATCTTTTTCTTCTTCTAAAAGGGCTGAGTCGGTCTGATTTTCCAAATGCGTTTCCTATAGAGCGTTTATAATTATCAATACGCTCAATATAGGGATGATCTCTGAAAAAGTTACCCCCTCGTCACACAAAGAAAAGGAATTTTAAGGAAAATCCAACAAAGCCGCTACGGGCATCACCGTACTCAGCGCATGTTTATAAACGAGTTGAACATGCCCCTCTCGCCTCAAAAGAACCGTTTCCTTATCAAAAGCGGTGATGTGACCTTGTAATTTTACCCCGTTAATTAAAAACAGGGTAACGGGTAAATTTTCCTGCGAAAGATGATGAAGAAAATCGTCTTGAAGGCAAGTCTGATCCTGCATCTTATTATTCTTCCTCATCTTCCGTATGTTGTTGTGACGTTATCATTTTTTTAGAGGCACGGGACTGTGAACGTCCTCGCCCCTCATAGGTCACGCCAAGCTGTTTCAGTTTCCGGTGCAATGCACTACGTTCCATTTGAACAAAACTTGCAGTTCGACTGATATTGCCGCCAAAGCGCATTAATTGAATTTGCAGATATTGCGTTTCGAAAACATCTCTTGCCTCCCGCAATGTCAATGCCATCACATCGCCATCCGGCCCTGCGGCATTGGCAAGATGCGGTGCGCCTTTATTGACAAAATCAGGAAGCATACTTGCCCGAACAGGGGCGTTATCCTCCCCCTCATGCGGCGCTAAAATCAAAAGCCGCTCCATCAAATTCCGCAACTCACGCACATTTCCCGGCCAGTCATAAGTCTGCAAAGCCGCCAGCGCATCCACAGAAAGCTCCCGGATTTCAAGACCTGTCACCTCTGAGGCTTTTTTTAAGAAAATACGGATTAAGGCAGGAATATCTTCCCGGCGTTCTTTCAATGGTGGAATTTCAAGCGGCACAACCGCAAGGCGATAGAATAAATCTTCCCGAAAGCGTTTTTCCGCAATCGCTGTTTGCAAATCGCCGCTTGCCGTTGAGAGAACACGCACATCCACTTTGATATTTTGGACGCCATCTACCCGCTGAAAAGTTTGCACTTGAAGCATCCGAACGATTTTCCCCTGTGTCTCCAGCGGCATATCAATGACTTCATCCAGCACCAATGTGCCCCCATGCGCCCGCTCAAAGGCACCACGTCTGGGGGGTTCATTCTTTCCACGTTCACACCCGAAAAGTTCCTCCTCCAAACGGTCTGGAGAAAGCATCGCACAATTTAAAACCACAAAAGGTCTTTCCGCACGGGCAGATCTTTTATGAATCATGCGTGCGGCTAAATTTTTACCAACACCTGCCGGCCCGGTGATGAGAACTCTGGAATTGGTTGGGGCGACACGGTCAATCTGCCCTCTAACCCCGACAATGGTTGCACTTGTCCCTTCTATTTCCTCATCTGCCCCTGTGCGTCTGCGCAATTCTGCATTTTCTCGCTGTAAGCGAGAGGCCTCTAAGCCACGGCGGACAATGGATAAAAGATGTTCTGTTTGGAATGGTTTTTCAATAAAATCGTAAGCGCCGTCCCTTAAACTCGCAACAGCAGTCTCAATGGAACCATGACCTGAAATCATGACGACAGGGACTTCGGGCGCTTCCTCTGCAAAAATTTTCAGCAGCTGCAAACCGTCCAGCTCGGAATGTTCCAACCAAATATCTAAAATGATTAAAGCAGGACGACGTTTGCGAAAAAAAGCAAGCGCCTCTGTTGAGCCGGCAGAAACCGAGGCCTGATAGCCCTCATCTTCAAGCACGCCTTTTAATAAAAAACGAATATCTGGCTCATCATCAACAATCAGAATTTCAGCGCTCATGCTACCCCTTGCATATCTTCCTTATGTTCGATGTTTTTTATAGAAGCTGAACATACCTTCTACTAAAGGAATGGATAAGCTTACCAAGGCACCTGACGGCTTCCCCTCACTTATCCCCTGTTCATTTACTCTTAAACCTGTTTTGACGTCTGTCAAATCCAACTTCCCACGATGAACATCAATAATACGTTTTACAATGGCCAATCCTAAGCCTGTTCCTTTAGGCTTAAAGGTCACATACGGCTCCAGCAAATGTGTTTTGTCCTTTGCAGGAAGACCTATACCATCATCCTCTACTCCAATTACCGCATATCCGTCCTCTTGCCAAAGGGAGAGTGTGATTTTTCCAATAAATTTTTCTTCGCAGGTCAAATATTTTTTTTCATCCGAAGAATTTTTTAGCGATTTTTCGTCATGATCGGCTTCCAAAAACTGACTCTTTGCTGCTTTTTCCCGCATTTCAATCGCATCAGCCGCATTTTGTAAAAGATTGGTTAATGCCTGTGCAATTAAACGCCGATCGCAAAGAACCCACATTTCCTGCTCTTGCAATCCTTTTGCCTTGTAACGGATATCGGTATGCGCCGGCCTTTGCAAAACCAGCGCCTCTTGGCACAAAGTGACTAAATTATACGGTTCTAAAACCGGATCTGGCATGCGGGCAAAGGCAGAAAACGCATCCACCATTTTACCAATATCGCCGACTTGGCGGATAATCGTGTCCACCAGCTCTTGATACGTTTCCGGAGAGGAGGTGATTTCTTTTAAAAAACGCCGCCGCAACCTTTCCGCCGCCAACTGAATAGGGGTAAGCGGATTTTTAATTTCATGCGCCACCCGGCGTGCCACATCTGACCATGCGGCCTTACGCTGTGCCGCCTGAAGGTCGGTAATATCATCAAATGTAACGACATAACCTTCATACCCCCCTTTGGTGGCGACTTTTTTCTCTCCCTCGGCCACGATCCTGACAAATAAGGTTCGCCCAGCACCTGTTCCAGCGCCGGCGCCGGGGCCGCCAAGGGCTGAAATTTGCTCCGCATCAATTTGAATTTCTGATGTATGGGGAGAATCTGGATGTTTTTGCGCCTCTTCCAAAAGATCTTTGAATTCTGGCAGGCATTCCAAAAGATTGCGCTCTTTAAACAATTCGAGATTTCGCCCTAAAATTTCCTCTGCCATGCGGTTAAACAGCTCTATCGACTGATTTTTATCCAGCCCGATCACACCGGCGGAAACACCGGAAAGAACAGCCTCTGTAAAGCGGGTGCGCTCATTGAGCGTATTATAGGCTTTTATCAGCTCATGCCGCTGTGTGGCGAGCTGGTCTGTCATACGGTTAAATGCACGGGAAAGGATTGTCACCTCATCGCCCCGGCTCGCATCGCCCCTTTTGATCGGCACACGTGCGGCCAAATCGCCCAAAGAGACACGCTGCGAGGCTCTAATGAGCAGTCCAAGCGGCCTGACAATGCCTGTCGCCAGTGAAAGCCCGATCAGCATCCCAATCGCCAAGACCAAAAATCCCAGCAAGGCAAAAATACTGACAAAGGCAACCTGACTTTCTGCTCTATTGGACAAAAGATGTCGGTAATTACGGATAATCTCAACCATGTGCTGCACATGGGCAGAAATTTCATGTGAGACAGGACGTGTGACAAAAAGCATCAGGCCGCTCCGCCCAACTTTCACCAGCGCATCCACTTGTTGCAGATTGGATTTATCCTGAACCACAACACCGCCCTCATTGGCCAAGGCAATCATGGATTTTGAAGGCAGGGAAACCGTTTCTAACGTAGAATGTGGGTTTCGCAAAAAAAGCCCTGCGGTGGCTAAAATATTTTTTGTCAGCGGATCAAAGAGGATGGCGTTATTTAAGCCTCTTGCGGCGACTTCCTCCTCCAAAAATTCCTGTAATTTCGAGCTATCATGAAAAAAATCGGCTCCCGGAATGAAAAAAGTGTCATTTTCAACCGTTAAAAGTGCATTCGCAATGCCAAACGCATCCGAGCGTGCATTTTCATTATGTTCCCGCAAATATCCCGCAGCAACCGATTGCGCCTCCGTCAAGGCATTTGTCACACGTGTTGAAAACCAAATTTCTACGCCAAAATGGAAAAAAAGCGCCGCCAGAACGCCCAAGACAAGGGTTGGCAATGAGGCCACAACGCCAAACAAAAGCATCAGTTTAATATGCAGGCGCGCACCGGCATGCCCTAAACGCTTTTGAAGCACAACACGTCCAACATGACGTGCTAAAAGCAGGGTCAATAAGGAAAGCATGATGCAGTCGAAAAGAAACAGCAAGGCTTCCGCTTGGGGATAGCGTGAAAGGGACATCCCTCCTGCCAACGCGACAAAGGTCACAATAGCTAAAAAGACAGCCAGAATCAGCAAGGTCACGGTTGATTTTGGAGTCGTGACCTTAATCAATAAACGCCGCAATCCTGCAAGTAAGGGCGTTAGAAAAGGTGTCATTCCATGTTCTCTTGGGTTTCAGAAATGATCTCACCCTCTGAGCGGAGGTAATTTTGATCTATTAAATTACCGTAAAATTCCGAGATTAATTTTAAAACCTCATCGGCTGTTTCCAAACGATTCACTTGTGCCCGAAAACCAGCCGATCCCGGAAGGCCTGCGGAATACCAGCTTGCATGTTTACGGCAAAGACGCACGCCCGAACGCTCGCCAAAACATTCCAAAGCTTTCGCATAATGTTTTAAAACGATTGCCAACTCGTCTTTCAGCGTTGGTACAACGTAGCTCTCCCCCCGGAGTTGCGCTGCAAGCAAGGCCGGATACCACGGCTTGCCGTAACATCCACGCCCCACCATAATACCATCTGCATTGGACTGGCGAAGCGCTTCAAAAGCATCTTCCAGCGTTTTAATATCGCCATTGACCAAAACAGGAATATCTATTTTTTCCTTAACTTTGGAGACAAAAGCCCAATCCGCTTTTCCCCGATAAAGCATCTGGCGGGTACGGCCGTGAATGGTCACCATTTTAATGCCGATATCCTGAGCGATTTTGGCCAGTTCAGGCGCATTGAGATTGGCGTGATCCCACCCCATACGCATTTTAAGCGTTACCGGGACGGAGACGGCCTTAACAACCGCCTCCAAAAGCTGGGCGGCACATTTTTCATCTTTCATTAAGGCAGAGCCTGCCATCTGTCCAACAGCAACTTTTTTCACAGGGCAGCCAAAATTAATATCAATGACATTTGCGCCCCCCGCCTCTGCCATTTTTGCGGCCTGCGCCAAAGGTTCCGGCTCACACCCTGCGAGCTGAACGGCATTCACCCCTGCCCCTGATGCTGGACGGGCCATATTTAAAGTTGCCTCATTTTCATAAATCATTGCCTTTGAGGCAATCATTTCCGAAATAAGATAACCAGCGCCAAGTTCTCTGGAAAGCTCCCGAAAAGGCAAATCCGTCACCCCTGCCATCGGCGCTAAAACAACAGGGTCTTTTATAAGAACCCCTTTTCCCAAATCAATCGGGGGTAAATTTATTTTCCGTTCTCGCAGTGTTTCTCTCCCTGAGCGCCGTCTTCTAAGAAGCCCTTTATTCTTCTATTTAAAAGATTAGACTTTTCCTTTAAAATCACCTCGCTCTTTAAGTGATAGAGCGCTTTCGATTTATCATATCATTTATTCTCTTAACGTCTTTTTGGATAGGGTTCGCTCATGTCTGTTTTTTCTATATTCCGTTTGCGTAATCTTATCTCTTTCCTGCTCTCTTCGAAACTTTCGACCTTATCGACCCGATTTTTCCATCTTTTTGATCCTGAAACCGCCCATCATATTGCGATTGATATGATGGGGCAGAAAATTTGGAAATACCTTCCCCGCAAAGAAGATAGCCCTCGTCTGAACGTCAATCTCATGGGAATGACTTTTTCAAATCCGATCGGTATGGCGGCCGGATTCGATAAAAATGCCAAAGCAATCCACGGCCTCAACTGTCTTGGTTTCGGTTTTGTCGAAGCCGGAACAGTGACGCCACGCCAGCAGCCGGGTAATCCACGCCCCCGCCTTTTCCGTTTAAATGAAGATCGTGCCGTCATCAATCGTATGGGTTTTAACAGTCCCGGCGAAATTATTTTTGAAAAGAATCTTCAAAAAGCCTTACCTTGTCGGAAAAAACAGGCGGCCTCTCCAAAAACACCTTTCGGCTTTCCTTTAGGTATTAATATTGGCATCAACAAACTTGATGCAGACCCCCTGAACGACTATCCTGCCCTTGTAGAGCGTTTCTCCCCTTATGCCAGCTATATTGCCATCAATCTCTCCTCCCCCAACACGCCGGGTCTGAGAGATTTACAAAATGTTGTCTTTCTCGAAAAACTTTTGACTGAAATCAATCAGGTTAATACGAAAAAATTACCTGTTTTTATTAAGCTTGCACCCGACCTCAAAGACGAGGCCTTTTCACCTTTGCTGGAACTTTGCGTAAGGCTTGGCGCAACTGGCCTGATTTTAACCAATACAACCAAATCTCGTGCCTTTAATTTACAGTCTAAGCATATGAATGAAGAAGGGGGGCTTTCCGGTGCTCCGCTTCAGAAACGCTCTCTGGAAGTTTTGAAACTGGTCGCCAAACTCAATAAAGGGCGGTTACTTCTCGTTTCCAGCGGCGGTATCGAAACTGGCGCTGACATTCTTAACCGCCTCCAGCTTGGGGCAGATCTTGTGCAGGTTTACAGCGCCTTCATTTATGAGGGGACACCGCTCTTAGCCAAACTCAAAAGAGAATTGCTTTCTGCGATGGATCAGGCGAAGATTGAAAATCTTTCTGACATAAGAACGCTTTTCCCTTTAGAACAATAAACTTGGATCAATAAACGAGACGATATGAAACATTTCTCTTCAAAAAAATCGGGCTGGAAAATTTCCGCTTTTTTCAGTCTATTTCTTCTGAGTTTCTGTTTCTTTCAACCTCCAGCCTTCGCCCAACAAAAGGCGCTTTTAACACCGGGTATCCCTACCGTTTCGCTCCCCCCTTCTCAGGCAGATAATCTGACAGAAAGTGAACTTTCCGTTATCAAAATGGGATGGGAAGGGCTTGGCACCGATGAAAAAACGCAGATGAGCCAAACCCATCAGACACTTGCCAATGTCTTGGGGCTTTTGAAAAACTCCTCCACGCTAAGCTCTTTAAAGCTCGATGAAATTCATAAAACGCTCAAACATACGCTTGAGCGTACGGATATGCTTGTCGAGCAGATGGAAAGCTATAACAGCTCCCTCAGCTCGCTTCTCCAAATTTTAGGTGAACAGCCTGTAGAGAATGAAGAGCCGGCAATCACACGCCAACGCAAAGAGGTTCAAAAAAATCAGCATAATGTCCGTGCCGCTCTTGTGGAGGCAAAACTCTATCAAATGCAGGCAAAACAATTGGATGGGTTTACCAAAAGCCTCCTGGACAAGTTACAGCATCAAATTTTAACCAAACGCACGCTTAGCCCAGTCATGCCAGCTTTTTGGCAGGGAATTTATAAGGAAAAAGGCCTAAGTACGACTCTTTTAAAAGATAGCGGCGGCATGCAAATGACGCTTTTCCTTTTCGGAGGGGCTACTTTCACCTTCTTGCTCATTCTTTTTCTCAGCCACCAAATGGGAAAAATCTTTCCTAAAATCTTTCGAGCATGGGCCAAAGCCAATATTGAACTGAATTTAAACTCACCTCCCAATCTATCCCTGATTACACGGGTTTTTTCACCGCATTCTCCGGATCAAAAGGCCAAAAAACTTGAAATTTTAGAGGAGGAGGAAAAAATTCTTCTCCGAGAGGAATTAAATGCCGTCCCGCTTGGCACGCCGGGTCAGCTCGCCATTGCCATTATTTGCGTTTTTGTTTCCTTAATTGTTTGGAATCTTTGGACCTTGTGCATTCATGCCCAAAATTATGGACTGGCGCAGGTCATCAATAGCTGTCTTCCTGCTTGCGCGCTCATTTTAGGGGCTGGCCTTCCCCTGCTTGGCTGGACAAGAGGAATGCCCCGCCCCGTCTCAAGCTTTTTGATGGCAATCAGTCTGGTTTTAGCCTCCAACCTGATTGGACTTCTAGAGCGTGAGATTATTGCCCCCAATTTTGCGGCCTTTATGCAAGGGGCCATTGCCTTGTTGGATGCTTTCTCTTTGAGTTTGCTTTTCCGGACGCAAAAAACACCCAGAGAATTTGACCATTCTCAACCGATTGATGAAAGCAACCTGACAGGAAAGCAAAAATTTGAAGCCATTTTAAACCGTAGATGGTCGATTTTGCATTTCCTCAGCTCTGCCATTTTAATGCTCACCATTTTGGCGATCGTAACAGGCTATATGGCGTTAGCCTTTGTCATTAATACGCAGTTGCTTGTACTGGTTTATGATATTGCTTTGGTTTGTCTGTTTATCGGAACGTGGAAACAGCTTTCAGCGCTTGGCCTTGCGAAAGGGCAGCCTTTTATCAAGAAACTTCAGATGATCGGTCTATCCAAAAGCCGTATTGAACAGTTAAAAGTTGTTATTGGTGCCCTTGGCACAGTCTTTATGTGTGCCGTGGCCATCGCTATTTTTATGAATGGCGTTCATTTCTCCCTTTTTGATCTCTGTATCCGTCTGCAAAAAATCTTCTTAGGGGCTTTATTCGCCGATATTCCCATTTCCCCAAAAATGCTGCTTTCCTGTCTGCTGACGTTAACCTGCACCTATTATGGGATTCAGCTGGCGTGTCTCTGGCTCACTTCACGCCTCTTTCCAACAACGCAATTAAGCAATGGCGCACAAAGCTCCATCATCACCATTCTCACTTATACGACATGGATCGCATCAGGCATTTTCTGCCTGAGACTTTTAGGCGTGTCTGTTAGCAGTGTGACATGGGTTGTGTCTGCCTTGTCGGTTGGTGTGGGATTTGGTTTACAATCTATTGTGAAAGATTTTGTCTCTGGCATTATGCTCTTAGCGGAACGTCCCATTCAGCCCGGCGATACGATTGAAGTTTCAGGAAATTCCGGAGAGGTTCGGCGCATTGCCATGCGTGCAACGAATATCATGCTACCAGACGGCACAACAATGATTGTTCCGAATTCTCAATTTATCACTTCAACGGTTAAAAACAGCACCTTTAATGCCAATCCCAATCGGATGGTCATTACTTTCGACTTTCCAACCACCGCCAATCTTATCAAGATTAACCAGATTATTCTCAAAGTTGCGGGTTTGCAAAAAGATATTCTTGTCTCCCCTGCACCTGTGATTTTAACAACAGCCCTTTATGGGCCGGATGTTAATTTCATGTTGCGTTTCTGGTATCCCAGCAACGGCAGTTCAGCAAAAATTAAAAGTGCTTTCCTACAAGCCTTATTTGAAGAGCTTAAAGCGGCGGGCGAGCATGAAAATGTCATTATCAAAGGTTAAGAATGACACATAAAAAAAGCCTCCTGACCAGGAGGCTTTTCCATTTTCAAACCGAAAAATCAAATAAGCGAACAGACATTTTCTTTGACTTAAATATTTGCCTTCACTTGAAAATGCGTTTGTTTTTTGAGCTCCCGATGGGCAACGGTCAAAGAAAAATCCTGATCTCTCGGCAGACCTTTTTGCGCCATGACATTTAAATCATGCCCAAGCTTTTCCGTTAAAGCGACAGAGCGATGGCGTCCACCGCTACAGCCGATCCCAATCGTAACGTATTTTTTTCCCTCTTTGGCAAAGCGAGGCAGTACCAATTTCACCATTTCTAAAATTTTTTGATAAAATCTCTCATAATCTTCATCTTCAGCAATATGAGCGACAACATCCGAATCTTGCCCTGTTCTCTCTCTCAGAGATTCAACATAATAAGGGTTTTTAAGAAATCTTGCGTCAAAGATCATATCCGCTTCCCGCGGCAAACCATGCGGAAATGCGAATGAGGTCACTGTTACCCCCATTTTATAATCTTTATTGCCGCTAAAACGATTTTGAACCAACTGGCGCAAAGCCGGCAAAGTTAAATCCGATGTGTCTAAAACATCATCTGCCGCCTGACAAATCGGCTCTAAAAGCGCTATTTCTTTGGCAATCCCCTCTCTTAAAGAGGCGCATTCCCCATGATGGCCTGATTCATAATGCATCGAAAGTGGATGACGGCGCCGCGTGGCTGTGAAACGCTTCATCAGCACCTCTTCATCCGCTGTTGTATAAAGCAACTCAATCGAGAGATTCTTATTTTCCCGAAGTTTTTGGAGCTTATTTAACAAAGCTTCGGCTTTAAAACCGTACGAACGTACATCAATGCCAATCGCACGGCGTTCGCTTGAATGATCTGCTAAAGTCTCTAAAATTTCAAGCGGCGGATTATCGACAACCTCGTAGCCTAAATCTTCTAACATTGCGAGGATTGAGGATTTCCCAGCGCCGGAAAGCCCACTTAAAATAAGAGTCTGCCGTTTTTCGGTTGAAAGCCTTACTGGCGATGAGGAAATCTTTCTCTCCGTTGAAGGCTCTTGCATGCTTGGAACTCCTTAAAGCGATAAAACTCTGCCCCCTTATAAAAGATAAGATTATCTTCCTGAAATTCTATTTCAAGGGTGAAAAGATATTTTGACCCTTGTTTTCAGGAGAAAGGATTGCCAATTCTTATAAGAGTAATTTCAGAAGCTTCATTTTATCACACAGTCAATGCGCTTTGTGGTAATGAAACGCTAATATTTTAATTTTTCTAAGCAGGCATCGCTTCAGGCAATATTATGAGCAAACAAAATCCTTCTCAAAATTCTTCTTCGGACTCTCACGCCAACTCTCCGGAAGCTGAGGCAGCAACAGAGAATGTTGCCCAAAATGAAAATTTGGAAGAGGCGCAGGATGTTGATCCTCAGGAAGATTTAGACAACCGCATCGAAAGCATGGCAGCTGACTTAGCCGCAATGGAAGACCGCTGGAAACGTTCCGAAGCCGAAAAACAAAATTTCATCACCCGTGCGGAAAAAGAAAAATCCGATATTCGTGATTATGCCGTTCAGAAATTTGCAAAAGATCTCGTTGGCGAAATTGATAATCTCCAACGCGCACTTGCTGCTCTTCCTCCTGCCACTGAAGAAGATTCGGATAATCTAAAGGCCATCCGCAAGGGTCTTGAAAGCACGGAAAAATCTTTTCTTTCCATGTTAGAGCGTCACGGTATTACCAGAGACAATCCTGTCGGCAACGCATTTGACCCTAATTTACATGAGGCTTTGCAACAAATGCACTCCGAAGACCATGCGCCGGGACATGTCATGATGGCACATAATCCCGTTTGGAAGCTTAAAAACCGTCTTCTAAAACCTGCAATGGTTGTCGTGGCTGCGGATTCCTCAACCGGAAAAGCACCTCAAGCATCATAAAATGAATGAGCGCCACCGCTCCTTATTTAAGCTCTCTTTTACAGCGCTTTTTAAGAAAATCCCCCTCCTCCTTTGAGTTGGGGGATTTTTAAAAGGAATCACAAAAACATGCGACCTAAAATTCTGATTATTAAACATGGCGCTCTTGGCGATTTTATCCAATCCTTTCCAAGCTTTGAAGCCATTCGCCACACTTGTCCGATGGCACATATCAGTCTGCTCTGTGATCCCTCTTTAAAAGATTTAGCGGCGCTTTCCCCTTATTTTGATTCTATCTTAACCGATTCCAGAGAACGTCCCGGACTTTCACTGAAAAAATGGCAAAGGCTCCGACAACAGATTGCTCAAATTGCGCAATATGATCTTGTCATTGACCTTCAGCAATCGCTGAGATCTAAGCTATATCTCTTTTTTTCTAAACATGAGGACGCACCTTTTCTTTTAAAAAATCTTGCGAAGAAAAAACCGCTTCATGCCCTTATGCGTCAAAAATATCTTTTAAAAGCGCTGCATATTCCTCCCCTTGCGCCGCAGAAAGCCGATTGGCTTATCCATGCGGGGAAGGATCTTCTCCCACAGAAGGCACAACGTCCTTATGTTGTTTTATCCGTTGAAACCGGTCAAAAACACTTACACAAATCATGGCCATTGCAAAATTTTATCCAGCTTGCGGTTCTTCTTGAAAAAGAAGGCTTTCAACCCGTTCTAACCGGCATACGTCCTGCCTCTCTAGAATCACAAAAAAGACTCTCCAAGCTGCATATTCTTGATCTTCGAGGCAAAACGACACTTCCGGATTTAGCAAAAATCATGGAAAGGGCCGTCTTATGTATTGGTGCGGACACAGGAGTGATGCATCTTGCCGCATTTTGTGCCTGCCCAACATTGGTTTTATTCTCTGCCTTCTCCGATCCACGTTTTCATGCGCCTATTCCGCTCAAGGCCGGAAACGTCGTGACAATGCAGGCAAGAGACACCGCTTCCCTCTCTTTCAGAGAAGTCCTAAAAAGAGCCCTTCATTTATTAAAAAAACTAGGCTAATTTTTGGACACTGGTTTTTAAGTTTATAATTTTAAATTAATAAGAAAGTTTTTAAGATGGTTGTCATCACGCTCCCCGATGGAAATACACGGCAATTTAGTCATCCTGTCACAGGAACTGAGGCTGCTTTGTCCATTGGTGCCGGCCTTGCCAAAGCTGCCCTAGCCATGGAAGTTGACGGCCATCTCAAAGATATCAGCGAAACCATTTCGCAAGATGCTAAAATCCGTTTCATTACCCGAAAAGACCCTGAAGCACTTGAGCTGATCCGTCACGATGCAGCGCATGTCTTAGCCGAAGCAGTGCAGGAACTTTGGCCCGGTACACAGGTGACGATCGGCCCAAGCATCAAAGATGGTTTTTATTACGATTTTGAACGTTCCGAGCCTTTTACCCCTGCTGACTTCGATGCAATCGAAGCCAAAATGAAAGAGATCATTGCGCTTAAACGTCCCTTTGAACGTGAAGTTTGGGACCGTGAAAAAGCCTTGGGATTTTTCAAAGAAAAAGGGGAGATCTTTAAAGGCGAACTCATCGAAAATCTTCCAGAGGGCGAAGATCTCTCCATCTACCGCCAAGGGGAATGGCTCGATCTCTGCCGTGGTCCGCATTTACGCCATACAGGCGATATTGGCACTGCCTTTAAACTGATGCGTGTTGCTGGCGCTTATTGGCGTGGTGATCATCATAATCCGATGCTAACCCGTATTTACGGTACGGCTTGGCGGGATGAAAAAGAATTAAAAAGCTATCTTCACCGTTTGGAAGAGGCCGAAAAACGTGATCACCGCCGAATCGGTAAACAGATGGATCTTTACCATCTTCAAGAAGAGGCACCTGGACAGATTTTTTGGCATGCAAAAGGCTGGAATATTTATAATTCACTGCAAAATTATATGCGCCGCCTTCAAACGCGTTACGGCTACCAGGAGGTAAAAACCCCACAACTTTTAGACCGTTCTTTCTGGGAACGCTCCGGGCATTGGGATAAATACCGTGAAAATATGTATCTGGCGCATGTGGATGAGGAGGACAAACTCTTTGCCCTTAAGCCAATGAACTGCCCTTGCCATGTCGAAATTTTCCGTCATGGCCTACGTTCTTACCGTGAGCTACCCTTGCGGATGGCAGAATTTGGCTCCTGTCACCGTTACGAGCCTTCAGGTGCGCTCCACGGTATTATGCGTGTTCGTGCCTTTACCCAAGACGATGCCCATATTTTCTGTGAAGAGGATCAAATTGCGGAGGAAACCGCACATTTTGTTGCGATGCTTTCTGAAGCCTATAAAGATCTTGGGTTTGAAAATTTTAGTGTTAAATTTTCAGACCGTCCAGAAACCCGTGCCGGCTCTGATGAAACATGGGATCGTGCAGAAGGTGCCCTCAAAAAAGCCTGTGAAATGGCAGGAGTCGCATATGAATTGAATGAGGGGGAAGGCGCTTTTTATGGCCCTAAACTCGAATTTGTTCTGACCGATGCCCTAGAACGTGAATGGCAATGCGGTACCTTACAAGTTGATTATGTTCTTCCAGAAAGATTGGATGTTTCCTATATCGGCCGAGATGGCAATCGTCACCGCCCTGTTATGCTTCATCGTGCCATTTTAGGCAGTTTTGAGCGATTCTTGGGGATTCTGATCGAAGAGCACGCTGGTAAATTCCCACTCTGGCTCTCTCCGGTTCAAGCGGCTGTTGCAACCATTGTTTCAGATGCCAACGAATATGCAGAAAATGTGGCGCAAAAACTTGAAAAAGTTGGCCTTTCCGTTCAACGGCATTTTGAAAATGATAAAATCAATGCTAAAATTCGAGATCTAAGTCTTCAGAAAGTCCCCTTCATTCTCGCTATTGGGCGTAAAGAAGCTGAAGATGGAACGGTGTCTATCCGTGAGTTGGGATCACAAAAAAATACCGTTATCTCTCTTGATGAGGCAATCGAACTCCTAAAGAATAGAGCAATTGCGCCTGATCTTGAAAGAATGGGACATATATCTTAAAGCTTCCCCTGTAAACCAACTTGGTTCATGATTATATTTAAGATATAAGCTAAGCGCCTTAGAGGTTACGTTACATTTCTTTGACCTGTAATCTCTTTGGTAATTATTATTTACGTTTGCGAGGACCTGAACATAGCACGACTTCCACACGCCCCAAACCCTACAAAGGATGGGCCACGCCTTAACGAAGAAATCCGCACCCCACAAGTTCGCGTTGTAGCTGCAAATGGCGATATGGTTGGTATTTTGCCAATCCGTGAAGCCATTTCCCGTGCCTACGCTGAAGGAATGGATCTTCTCGAAATTAGTCCCACGGCGACTCCTCCTGTTTGCAAGATTCTTGATTACGGCAAGTTTAAATATGAGCAGCAAAAAAAGAAAAATGAAGCTCGTAAAAAACAAAAAGTGATTGAGCTAAAAGAAGTTAAAATTCGTCCCGGTACGGGAGAACATGATTTCCAAGTTAAGCTTCGTGCCGTGCAATCCTTCTTAGAAGCTGGCGACAAAGTCAAAGTTTCCCTACGTTTTAAAGGCCGTGAAATGGCTCACCAGGAACTTGGTGTAAAAATAATGGAACGTCTCAGAGAAGAAATCGGCGAAGTTGGCAAGGCAGAGCTCATGCCAAAACTCGAAAATCGTCAAATGATTATGGTTTTAGCCCCAACAAAATAAGGGCTCTCTCTCATTTTCAAGATGGGAGCGTTCACCTCTTAAGAGGCTGGGCGCTCCCCTTTTAGAATCTGAGCTAACACCTGATCAGAAGGATGGAGATTAAAAAATCTTTCGTAAAAGATTTTCATTTTTTCTCTCATCTCTGCTGTATTGGGATTTTTAGCCGCAATAATGGATTTTACCCATAAAAGCTGTAGCGGCAACTCTACCCCATAACGATCCCAGAGAAAAATCCCTGTCGGGTTGCGGTATAAATGCCCAGCTTGAATCGCTGGAAGGAATGCTGCCCCTTGGGGAACCGTTCCCTTTTCCCACTTCCCTGCCCCCTCTGCTAAAATAATAATATCTGGGTTAGAGGTAAAAACCTGCTCCCATGTCATATCATGGTTATTGCCGCTCACGGTTACGGCATTTTGTCCGCCGGCAAGATTAATCCACTCATCAATAATCGTCTCCTTACCATCCACGGTTAAAGGATTAAGAGAAGAGATATGCAGAATTTTAGGTTTTTGGCTGGTATTTTCAGAGGAAAAAGGTAAGAATTTACGCCAGTTAAAATCCTCTTTTTTAACGGTTTCTTCTTTTTTAAGAAGCTCCTCCCCAACAATTTTTGTAACAAAAGAACGGTAATCGGCAGCTTGTTTTAAGGCAAATTGGGTATTTTCAAGCTTCGCACTTTGATCCACACACTCCAAAAGCCCCGCAAAATCCTTAAACGCAAAAGTCACTTCAGGAATTTTGGCATTTTTAAGAATGTTTTCTTGCGCTTTATAGGCTGAAGGTAAAACAACATATTTCGGATTCATCGAAATAAGCTTTTCAATATTTAAGCCTCCGGCCGGCACTAAAGGGAGTGTCTTTAACTCAGGATAGAAATAGAAAAGCCACGGCACACGGTTTTGATAAATCGCCGCCGCCCCGACTTTACTGCCGAGCATCAGATCCATGGTTAAATGGGCATACCACTCATCGACGACGCCCCTTTCCGATTGCGCCCATCCAGCAGCCGGCAATGAAAGACAAGAAAGCAAACTCAGCCTCAAAAGTCTTTTACGAAAAGCTTTTTTCATTTTTTATTCCTCAGCGCAATTCATGCAATTTAAGACGACCACCAAAGTTTAAAAGGTTAAAATTATTCTTTTTTTAAAAATCTTAGCTTCCCAGATTTTTTCTACGACGACCATAAAAAAGATAGACGACAAAACCAATAACAAGCCAAAGGGCTAAATAAAGCCAACTTCTGGCATCTATTGTAAAGCACCCAACAGCACAGGAAATGATCCCCGTCATCGGAATCAGATATTTTCCACCGGGAACCTCAAAAGGACGCTGCTTTTCCGGCGCACGTATCCGCAAAACAATAAGGGCTAAACAAACCATTGAAAAAGTTAATAGAACTCCGAGAGAAATGACATTCCCCAAAGCTTTCAAAGGCAGTAAGAAGCCTAAGATTCCGCCAATAAAAGAAAGAAAGACAATAGAAAACCACGGGGCGTGACGCTTATTTGTCTTCGCAAAAATAGCCGGTAAAAGCCCCTCTTCTGCAATATGGCTAAGAATACGGCTTTGACCGAAAATAATCCCGTATAATCCTGCGATAAAGCCAACAAGAATGGCCAAATTTAAACCTTGTGCAACCACAGGCATATCTAAAACCTGCATTGCCGTTGCCAAAGGATGTGTATCCTCTGCAAGCCTTTCATAAGGGACAATCCCCACCATTGCGCCAGAGAATAAAGCGGCAAGCAAAGCGCAGGAGGCTAAAGTGCCCAAAATACCAATGGGTAAATTCCGGCGTGGATTATGGGTTTCCGGTCCAGCAGAGGCGACAACATCAAAACCAAGGTAGAAAAGAAAAACAAAGGCCGTTCCGCTGACAATGCCACTCCAGCCAAAATGTCCAAATCCGCCATGATTAGCCGGAATATAAGGGATATAATTTGAGGGTAGAAGAAAAGGCAGGCAAACCAGAACAAAAATCAGAACGACGGCTATTTTCAAAAAAACAAAAAAACTATTAAGGCCAGAAGATTCCTTTGTCCCCATGCACAGCATCCCTGTAACGATGCTTAAAATAAAAATGGCTGGCCAAACGCCAAGCGCTAATGCGCCATCCGAGAGCGATGTGCCTAAGGGAGATAAAATTCTCTCAGGCAAAAAAATATGCCAGTTTGAAAGGAAAGACGCTAAATAACCGCTCCAGCTCACAGAAACCAGAGAAAGCGAGACGATATAGGCGGCTACCAGACACCATGCGACCAACCATGCCGTACATTCGCCCATCGCCTCTGAAATGTAAGTATAAGAAGCCCCTGAAACTTTCGGAAACATTGTCGCAAGTTCCGCATAGCATAAGCCAACACAGCCACAGGCCATTGCGCCAAAAATAAAGCATAAAGAAACAGCGGGGCCGCTAAACTGTCCTGCAACAATGCCGCTAATTGCGAAAAGTCCAGCACCAAGGGAAGTACCGATGCCTAAAGCAATCAATTGAAAAGGACCCATCCCCTTTTTTTCAGCTTCTAAAGATTGCTGTTTCATAAAATATAAATATCCTTAAAAATTCTCATTTTTCATTACGCTTTAAAGAGTTTCTGGACAGCGGGCACGGCTATGCTTACGCCCGTACAAAAGGTAAATTGCCTCACCTGCAAGCAACCAAACCCCCAAATAAATCCAGCATTTTGGCTCTACCGTTACAAGTCCAACACCGCAAACGACAATGCCACCACCGGGAATAAGCCATTTTCCAAAAGGAACCTGAAAAGTTCTAATCGCTTCCGGGCGGCGAATACGGAGTAAAATTAAGGAAAGGCAAACACTTGAAAAGGTTAATAAAACCGAGAGAGAAGCTACGCCGCCCAAAAGTTTTACAGGGATAAAGATCGCAAGCACAGCGCCGATCAAAGAGAGAAACAAAATGGAAACCCACGGGGCTTGGCGTTTGTTCTTTTTCGCAAAAATCTGCGGCAAAAGCCCATCTTCCGCAATATAGGCGAGCACACGGCTTTGCCCGAAAATAATCCCATAAAGTCCCGCACTAAACCCTAAAAGAATGCAAATATTGAGAAATTCCGCAACAAAAGGCATTTGAAGATGTGCCATTGCCGTTGCAAGTGGACTTGTATCATGGCCGAGATCTAAATAAGGCACAATACCAACCAAACAACCCGAAAAACCAACGGCTAAGACAGCACAAGTGGTCAACGCCCCTAAAATCCCAATCGGTAAATCACGCTGCGGATTACGTGCCTCCACCCCAGCAGAAGCCACAACATCAAATCCTAAATAAGAAAAGAAAACCAAAACGGCACCAGAAATGACACCGCTCCAGCCAAAATGTCCAAACTGCCCCTGATTTGCCGGAATATAAGGTGTATAATGCGCCATCGAGATGAAAGGCAGTGCGCAAATAACAAATAAAAGGACGACAGCAACTTTTAAGGTGACAAAAAAACTATTCCAGCCAATAGATTCCTTTGTTCCGACGCTTAAGAGAAGCGTGACGAAGGAAATCAGAAGAATTCCAGGCCAGACACCATAAGCAAGCACATGACTACCATTCGAAAGCGTCAAAGTCGTTCCTAAAGGCTCTAAAATCTGCGGTGAAATATAAAAATGCCATTTGGCTAAAAAAGCGCTGAGATAGCCGCTCCAACTCACCGAAACAATTGAGATCGAAAGAATATAAGAAGAAACAAGGCACCAAGTCATAAGCCAAGCGGGACATTCCCCAAGCGCTGCTGAAATATAGGCGTAAGAAGCCCCTGCGGCTTTTGGAAACATTGTTGATAATTCTGCATAGCAAAGTCCAACAAGTGCGCAGGCAATCGCTCCCAATATGAAGCTGATAGAAACAGCCGGGCCACTATTCTGCCCTGCGGCAATACCGCTGACGGCGAATAAACCTGATCCTAAAGATGTGCCGACCCCAAGCGCAATAAGCTGTAAAGGGCCTATCCCCTTCTTTTTGGAAGAGTGAGCTTCCGCTTTCGATATTTGGGCCATCAATGCAATCCTTAAATTGATTCTTTAAATAATAAAAAACCCGTCTTTTCTTTCAAAAGGACGGGAGAGAAGTTCTAAGCTGTTTTTGAAATGACTCTTCGAATTTTCAAATCTTCATATCGAACGGCTTTCTCTCCCATACAGCACCACCTGTAATAGGTATAATTGTACCTGTTACAGTGCCTGTCTTCAGAGCGGAAAGAATAACCTGTGACATTAGAAGGAGAGTCCTAAAAATATTTAATAAGCTCTTGAACTCTGCCATAAATTCTAAAAATCTACAAGAAGCGGAATAAAGCATTTTACAGGAAATGCCCTTGGAATGAGCCTTTAGAGTGTTGCCTTTCTTATAGCTCTTTTAAAATTTCCAAAATCCTGCTTAAATTAGAGAAGATAATTCATTAATGCGTATTTTATACATATGCGTTAATAAGTCCCTTATCATTCTATAAAAGGTTACCTTATGACTAGCATCCTGCGCCGTGACTTCTTTCGTACTATTTCGGCGGCAGCCCTTGCTCTATGTGGGTGCGCTGTGATGTTAAACAGCCCCGCTTTTGCGCAAGATAAAAAAGCCTCCCCAGAACTTTTAACACTTCCTCAAGCAAAAACGATTAAAGTCGGCATTATCTCTGGAGAAGATGAAGATGTGTGGCGTGTTGTTCAAGAAAACGCTACAAAGGCAAACCTCACCATCAAAGTGACATCTTTTTCCGACTATACGGCGCCCAATATCGCACTGGCAGAACATGATCTTGATGCCAATGCTTTCCAGCACCAACCCTATCTGGAAGCGCAGAGACAAAATCAACATTTCAATATCACCCGTGTTGGCGATACTTATTTCCAACCGATTGGTCTTTATTCCACTAAATATAAAACGGCACAGGATTTACCTAAAAATGCCGTCATCGGTGTGCCAAATGACCCTTCAAACGAAGGGCGGGCTCTGCATCTTTTAGAAAAATTAGGTGTCCTCAAAATTGCACCAAATTCTGGCACTTACCCAACATCTTTGGATATTATTGAAAATCCCAAAAATATCACAATCAAAGAATTAGATGCGGGAATTGTCGGGCGCTCTTTACCTGATCTTTCAGCGGCTGTTGTCAATACGGACTGGGCACGTAAAGCCGGTATTGATATTGCCAAATCCCGTATCGGTGCAGAAGATCTCAAAGATAACCCTTATGTTAATTTCATCGCCGTCAATGACAGTGATCTAAAAAAACCTTGGGTAAAAATTCTTGTGCAATCTTTTCAGCAGCCAAATGTGGCCGCTGCGATCCGCTCTGCTTACCATGACGTAACGGTTCCGGCCTTTTCCTCATGAACCATTACGCCACTGCTATTCGCAGTGCCGAAGACCATAAATCTTTGTTGGAGATTAAACATCTCTCACATTGGTTTAATGGGCAGCCGGCACTTAATGATGTTAATTTTTCTGTCAAATCAGGCGAAATTGTCGGCTTAATCGGGCGTTCCGGTGCCGGAAAATCAACGCTCATTCGTTGCTTATGCGCTCTTGAGCGTCCGGGGGCTGGCGAGATTATTATTAATGGCACCAATATTGTAAAATTGCCAGAATCTGGTCTTGTCAAAATTCGCCGTAAAATTGGACTTGTTTTCCAGCATTTCAATCTTCTGACTTCTCGCACTGTAACGGGTAATATTGCCCTGCCGCTTCAAATTGCGGGCAAATCACGCTCTGAGATTTCTCAACGCGTTCAAGAGCTTGTCAAACTGGTTGGGCTGGCAGGGCTCGAAAAGAAATATCCACACCAGCTTTCTGGAGGGCAAAAGCAAAGAGTTGGAATTGCGCGTGCTTTAGCAACCAATCCTGATATTTTGCTTTCAGATGAAGCAACCTCTGCCCTTGATCCTGAATCAACGGCTTCCATCTTAAATTTACTGCGTGATATTAACAAAGAACTTGGCCTCACCATTGTCCTTATCACACATGAAATGGAAGTGGTGAAACGCTTTGCGAAACGCATTCTTGTCCTGGACAAAGGGCATCTGATTGAAGATTGTAATCTCAGCCATTTCGTTCGTCACGAACCAGAACATCCTGCACTCAAACCGCTTCTCGCAGAAATTCAACCGCAACTGCCGGAATCTTTTGTAAAATTGCTCCAACCCAATAGATCCTCGGCATGTCATGAAGCCGTTGCCCGCATTTATCTCGAAGGTAACCATGTAACCGCCCCGCTCTTTTCTGAACTTGCCCTTAAGTTTAATGTTCAGACAAGATTATTACAGGGCGGTGTAAATGAAATTGGCGGACAGTCTGCTTGCGATATTTTGGTAAGTCTCTCCGGCGAAAGATGTGACGAGGCCATTGAATGGATTAACCAAAAAGCCCAAGCTTTTCGGTTGTTAGGATGGTTATGTCACCAATAATTATGCATCTAATTTGGATCGGTACACTCCAAACATTGGAAATGGTTTTTGCCTCAACCTTAATTGCTGTGCTGATTGGTGGGCCTATTGCCCTTTTCCTCATTGGAACAGGGCCGGCAAAACTCTGGAAATTGCCAGTCATTCCTCGGATTGTTGAGCTTTTTGTAGACGCTGTCCGTGCGGTACCTTTTATTGTTTTGCTGGTCATTCTCATTCCGACAACACGTTTCATTGCAGGAACCTCTTTGGGAACAGAAGCTGCAATCGTACCGCTCTCCATTGCAGCGATCCCCTATTTTGCACGTATTGCAGAAGTCTCCATGGCAGAAGTTGATACAGGTCTGATTGAGGCTGTCCGTGCAATCGGCGGCACACGGCTGACCATTATCCGGCAAGTCATTATTCCAGAGGCACTTCCCTCTTTGATCTCTGGTTTAACCGTCACCCTTATCACCATGGTCGGTGCTTCTGCAATTGCAGGGACAATCGGTGCGGGTGGCTTGGGAGATCTTGCTATTCGTTACGGCTATCAGCGTTTTAATACAACGGTCATGCTTTGGGTCGTTGCCGTTCTGATCCTTATGGTTTGCCTTATTCAATGGGCTGGCAATTGGCTAGCCAAAAAATTACGGCACTAATCCAAAAAAAATTATAAAGGCAGGCTGCGTTTTTTCAGCCTGCCTTTATTTCTTTATTCAGAAGTCCCTAACCAAACGCTCCGGCGTCAAACTAGCAATGTCACGGGCCCCCGTTAAGGTCATGCAAATCCGCATTTCACGCTCATAAAGATTTAAAAGATTAACAACCGCTTTTTCACCACCACTTGCCAAAGCATAAATATAAGATCTGCCAATCATTGCCGCATCTGCACCAAGTGCCAGCATACGCATGACATCTAGCCCTGAGCGAATACCGGAATCCACCAAAATTTTAATTTGTCCCTTTACGCTATCTGCAATAATGGGCAAAGCGCTGCTGGTCGAAATGGCGCCGTCTAACTGACGTCCGCCATGATTGGAAACAACGATTCCATCCGCTCCGAAACGTACGGCCTCTTTAG
This sequence comes from Acetobacteraceae bacterium, assembly GCA_004843165.1. Lineage (NCBI taxonomy): Bacteria > Pseudomonadati > Pseudomonadota > Alphaproteobacteria > Acetobacterales > Acetobacteraceae > Acetobacteraceae bacterium. Next base: position 1,488,211 of record CP039459.1, on the reverse strand, counting down.
CATCTTCCTTATCCAAAATGCCTTTGAGAATCATTTTTCCTTTCCAAAATTGGCGTATCCATTCTAAATCTTTCCAACCGATTGAGGGATCAAAATTTTGACTGAGATATCCCATATAATCCATCAGCCCGACACGTTTTCCCATATAGGTAGAAATATTTCCCAAATCATGCGGACGGCCGAAAAGTCCCACAGGAAAAGACCAACCCCAATGTGTCATCGCCTGAAAAATACGCTTAGAAGATGCAAATGGCCCTTCCAGACCTGAATGACGATCCCGATAACGGGCTCCCGGAATGGGCATATCAACCGTAAAAACCAAGGTACGAATCCCAGCATTCCAAGCTCTTTCCAAAACGTCCTTCATAAAGGCACGGTCTTTTAGAACATAAAGCTGAAACCATAAATGATCTGAGCCGACTTTATGCGCCAATTGCGCAACTGGCGAAACCCCAACGGTTGAAAGGGTAAAAGGGATATTCTTAGCTTTAGCTGCCCTTGCTGCCGCCACTTCGCCATAACGTGCATACATGCCTGTTAATCCAACAGGCGCTAAAATCAGCGGCATTGATAGTTTTTGATCCCAAAGATTTGTCGAAAGATCAATCTCTCCCGCTTCACTTAGAATCCTTTGACGAAAAGCAATCTGTGCTAAATCTTTTTGATTATTTTTTAAGGTAACTTCTTCCCCGGCTCCTCCAGCAATATACGCATATAAAAAGGGAGGAAGACGCTTTTTAGCCGTTTTTTCGTAATCTCTTGGAGAGGAGATAACCATCATTTTCATCCTTCGCTTATGATCCCAGAGAGCATCTTAGATACTTAAATATCCTAGGAAACTTTAGAAACTTTGTTTTCTAAAAACAAAAGAAAAAGCGCTCCTTAAGAATTTAAAAATTTTGCTGCCACGCATAAGAAGTCACCTGCTTGCGATTTCTAGGCGGAGCTGTACGGCAGGCCATGACATAAAGGCCAATGGTGAAAACAATATCACTCAACGAAGCCAAATCTTTTGGTAGCGCCAAAGGGCCATATTCCCGCATCATGGAAAAAATATCATAAAAAGAAAAAGCCAAAACAAGAAGACGATAACTAAATAAGGCAGGACGCATTGGATTCCCCATCCCCGCCCGCTCTACAATATGCATACGGGAAAAGCCTAAAAATAAAATGATACCAGCGGCCAATCCCACAGCTTGTGAAAGATTAAAGCCCAGACTGCCTTGACCTTTTAAAATCGGAATAAAAAGAGAGAAACCCAAAAAAACCAAAGAACCAAGCTGAAAATTCAGTCCGAGCCGCCAAGGCGACTTTCCTGCCCAAAGCAAATCCAAAACAGGCTGAAAAACCCGATCAATTAAAGCATCATCAACCTTATGTGCAAATCCTACTAAATCCATATTTCCGCTTTGCTCTCATTCTCTTGAGTTAAAATAACCCTACCAGTATAATTTTAAATAATTCTGTATTTTGTTCAAACGGCAAGAAAAGTTCTTCTCACCATCATGACCGCCCCTACTTCCCCTCTGCATTTTGCAAAAAAAAACGCTCTCTTGCTTTCCGCAACAATCTTAAGCAGTATTTTCTATATAAATACTTCCCTTGCGCAAGCAACGCCTGAAACAAAAACGGCGCCTCCTGCAGCAAAGTCCGACACGCCACGAGAAGACGCTCCCAGCTTTACCGAAACAAGAGCCCCGGCGCTACGCTATACGCTTTCAAATGGCCTTCAGGTTGCGATCATCAAAGATCCATTAGCGCCCGTTGTCCAAACGATGGTAAATTATTCCGTTGGCTCTGCAAATGCACCCAAAAATTTTCCAGGAAATGCCCATGCCTTAGAACATATGATGTTTAACGGCACGCCTAACATTAGTCGCTCTCAACTGGCTTCGATCAGTTCTCGGCTTGGCAATCACAATAATGCCGACACAACTTCAGACGTCACGCAGTATTATTTCGAAGCACCAGCAGAAAATCTTGAAATTCTATTAAAAATAGAAGCCGACCGTATGCAGGAGATCACTTTAGATCCTAAAGAATGGGCGCATGAAAAAGGAGCGATTGAACAAGAGGTTTCGAGAGATCTTTCTAATCCTGCCTACCGCTATCTTACCCAATTACGTGCTATCCTCTTTAAAAATACCCCTTATGAACGAGATGCTTTAGGGGATCGCACCTCTTTTGATAAAACGACGGCCGAAGATTTACATGCATTTTATAATACGTGGTATGCCCCAAATAATGCAATTTTAGTGATTGCCGGTGATGTTGACCCCAAAAAAACTTTAGAACTCGTCAAAAAATATTTTGGTAAGATCGCACCAAAACGTTTGCCTGATAGTCCAGAAATCATTCCGGGTACTGTCAAACAGCAAGATATTGTTTTGCCAACAGACTATCCTGTTTCTTTCGAAATTCAAGCCTGGCGTATGCCCGGCATGCGTGATCCTGATTACGCAACGGCACAAATTCTTGCCGATACCCTTGCCAGTGAACGGGGAAATCTCTTTGCACTCGTTCCCGCAGGGGAAGCTTTGGAAGCAGGTTTTTCTTACCAAGCTGAAGCGCAAGGCGGCATGGGACTTGCCTTTATTGCATATCCTAAAGGACAGCCAAGAGATGTTTTCAAACGAAAACTCTCCAATATTCTAAATCAATATCGACAAAACGGCATTCCAGAGAAACTTATTACTGCGGCGAAAAAAAATGAGATTGCCAATCTTGCTTTTAAGGCCAATTCAATCTCCGGACTGGCAGAGAGCTGGTCAGAAGCTTTAGCAATTCAACATCTCAACAGTCCAAAAACGCTTTCCAAAGCCTTTGATAAGGTTACGAAGAAAGACGTAGATGCTCTTCTCCGTAAATGGCTTTTAAATACAAATGTTATCAGCGCCTCTTTACGTCCCTCTGATAAAGGCCATGCGATTGCAGCTCAAGGCTTTGGCGGTACTGAAAATCTTCTCTCGGATAATGGGGAAAATGTTACCCTCCCTGAATGGGCTGAAAAAGCTTTGGGACATGCCCATGCGCCTACCCCAATCGTCCCGCCGAAAAGCTACATTCTGCCAAACGGCTTACAACTTTTAGTTCAGCCAGAAACTGTCAGTAACACGATTGAACTTTTTGGTGAAATTCGTCAGAATGCTGCGCTACAAGACCCTAAAGGGCAAGAAGGGGTTTCTGACCTTACGGATGCACTTTTCCTCTATGGCTCTACCAAACATAACCAAAAAGCCCTTGCCGCAGCTTTCGATAGTCTTTGTGCGAGTGAAAGCGCAGGGAGTCATTTTAGCCTTTCTGTCCGGAAACCTGATTTTTCTACCTCACTCTCTCTCTTAGCAGAGCATGAACTCACACCAGCCTTTCCAGCAGAAGGGTTTACAAAAACACGTTCTGAGATGGCAGAGGCCAGAAAAGGAGAAATGACCTCGCCCGCCTATCATTTCAACCGTGCTATCCGGAAAGCTTTGGTTCCGACAAATGACCCAACCCTCCGAGAAGCAACAGCTGAGACAATCCGTCAACTTAAACTTCAAAATGTCAAAAATTTATACCAAAAAGCCTACCGGCCAGATCTGACAACCATTTTTGTCATTGGCAATATTCAGCCAGAAGAAGCTTATCAAGAAATTCTCAAGAATTTTGGAGGGTGGCAGAAACAGGGAGAAACACCAAAACTTGATCTTCCCCATCTTCCTGCCAACAAAAAGTCCCAAACGAGAATTCTCGACCCTGGACGCTCACAAGATGAAGTCAAACTTGTTGAGAATCTTCAAATAGATGTCCGTGATCCTGATCGCCATGCGCTTGCCGTTGGTAATCAAATCCTAGGTGCAGGCGGTTTTTCATCCCGCCTTATGAAAGATCTACGGGTCAAATCAGGCTTTGCCTACAGTGCCGGCAGTGGCATTCAATATTCTCGCACCCGTACGGGTTTTGAAATTGGATTTGGTTCTGATCCTGAAAAGGCTCTAAATGCTGAAAAATTGGCTGTGAAGGACCTAAAACAACTCCAAGAGGCACCGCCAACAGAGCAGGAAATGGCACTTGCCAAAGATTCCCTCCTGCGCTCTGCGCTTATCGGACGGGCAAGTTTTTCTGGCCTTGCAAGTCTTTGGATGACTCTGGAAGCACTTAACCTGCCGCCGGAAACGCCGAATGAAACCATGAAAGCTATTGAAAATATGCAGGCAGAGCAGGTTCAAAAAGCTTTTCAGCGTTGGATTCAACCAGACAATCTTGCACGAATTACTTTGGGACCTGCACCTCAAACAAAAATAAAAGCAAAATCACCAACAATAAAGCACGCATAAAAAAAGCCCCCTCTCAAAAAAAGAGGGGGCTTCTAAAAACAATATTGCTTAAAAACTCAAAAGATTTTGTTCTTTAAGAGTCTTCAGAATCACCTCAATACGATGGCGATAAAGATGATTATCTATCGTTCTTTGCTGAGCCTTTCGTGCCATTGCCTGCCTTTTTTCAGGATCTCCTAAATAAATTTTGAGCAATTTTGCGAAATCATGGCGATTACTAAAAACGGGAATTTCATCCGCATCATAATAACGACGCATTTCATATGTTTCTTCATGAAAAAGCTGGAAAGCACCTGCTAAAGCAGTTTCAAAAGTTCGCGGCCCCGGTGTTGAAGGGGCGATCATAAAACGCTTATTTTCAAAATGTAGCGAACGTCCAAGATTCAAAACAATCTTTGCGTGACTATAAAGTTCAATCAACTGTGACTTTTCGATACGTGCATCAGAAAAGCCGGGGCCGAACTCTCCCCAACCTGGCCCAACAAAGCGGACTTTTACCTTTTGCAGTTCAGGCATTAAGGAACGTACAATTTCCTTACGGCAACTAAAGGCGACCCCACAGAAAAAGACATCAACATTTTTTTCAATCGAATCATCCATAGGGGCATAATGAAGCGTTGGCGAAGCCGCCAGAGGCAGATGAAAAACATTATCACGCTGATAAAAATGATGTCCCCAACGATCACAGGAAAAAATAACATCAAAATCATCGGCAATCTGATAATGCGCATCCTGCTCATAGGGATCTTCGGTTGCCCAAAAAGCCGTCACAGCACCACAAGCATGCGCAGCTCTTGAAACTTCTCCAAAATATGTACTTTCAGGTAAGTAAGATCCAATGGCGAAAACAAGATTTGGTTTCCAAGTAGAAATTGCAAAACCTGCTCCGGAGATGTCAACAGCAATGACCTGTCCCTCTCCCAAAACATCTTCGAACCCACTTTGGATCGCCTCACGCACCTGACGATTTGCTTGGCTTTCAAAATGTCCACCACAGCAAATCAAAACTTTGATCTTTGGCAATTCTTCACTCATAAATACTTACTCAATGTTTTTAAAGACGATTTCTAAGACTTCTGCTAAGGCTTTGCGAAATTTTTTAACATCACAATCTTGATAAACTGCTTTTAAACTATTTTCCCGTAGCTTCTCCCACAATATAGGATCACTATTAAGAGCTAAAGCTGATTTTGCAAATGCTTTACTTTCACCAACGGGCACACTCAGAAGTGTTTCGCCATTTTTCCACCCTAACTGACGTTCTAAAATATCCGTTGCAACAATCGGAAGGCCACGTGCGGCTGCTTCGTGCAGCTTATAAGGCAAACCACCTGCGTAACGTGTCGGCGCAATAAAAACACGATGCTGGTTAAAAAGAGCTTCAGGATCATCAACAGCGCCAACAAAATGTAAATTTTTTCGCCCACTTAAAGGCAAAAGATCAATATCTTCTCCAATAAAGCCTGCAATTGTAACACGGATCTCCTCTCCCCCATTCAGCATATCCAGTTCTGGCAAGATTTCCTGTGTCAGCCATAAAAGGGAATCATAATTTGGGGAATCCTGACTATGCAACGCCCCAAAAAAGAGAAGACCGTCCCTCTTTTGGAAATCTTCCCCTTTATTAAAAGAAGGCATTAAATGCCCAAGGACTTTGACAGGCGGCCAAGCCACTTCTTTTGCAAGAGACGCATCATCCTCATTCACACAGATTATTTCTGTGCAATCATGTGTAATCCTAAACTCATCCTCTAAAAGTGCCCGCAGCTTTTCATTCTTTAAATCTCTCACATCATGCGCGCTTTTTAAAGACTTCTCCAAAGAAGTCTCCTCAAGAAAATTCTTGGTAAGCGTGCGTGGTGCGGCAACAACTTCTGTATCTAAAATAACTGGCAAAGATGCCCAGCTTAAATTCAAGCGCTTGAAATATTGACGAACCCTTACCCAATTATGCGTTCTGCCAACCCAAATCAGATCATAAAGCTCTGTGCGCTCCTCTAAGAAATCCTTAAGATTTTCCAATCCCCACTCGGACATAATTTCAACATTATCTGGAAACTCACCTAAGAAACGCCAAGCAGGCTCCCTTGTTTTAAAAATAGGGAAGATCGTCACTTTCCAACCTAAATGCACCATTTCTTGAATAATATCGGCTGAGCGGCCATAGCCGGAGCCCAAGCGATGCAAAGGAACAACATCTTCGATAAAAAGGATTTGACGGCGTTCCTTCCCTTTTTTCCCAAAAAGGACTGGATCTCTGCCTTTTAAAGCATTTAAAACCGTTCTTTGAGGACGCTCTTTAAGCCAATCTTGATGCTTATGAATAAATTTTCGCAAATTTCGTTGGATCAACGTATGAGAATCCTCGGAACCTGATGTTCCAAACTCTAAATGTTCAACCAAACAGCTTGGCTCGTAAAGTACACGTGCCCCTGCCTTACGTAACCTGACACAAAGATCTGTATCTTCAAAATAAGCTGGAAGATAATCCTCATCAAAAAGAAATCCACCTAATTTTTCGACCCATTTTTTTGAAAGCAAGAGGAAAGCGGCAGACCCATAATCAATCTCTCTTTGAAAAAGCGCCTCTGATATGTTCGGATTATCTTCACGGCGATAACCATAAGCAGAACCATCCTGCCAAAGAATAGAGCCGGCCTCCTGCAAAATCATTGGTGGACGTACCAAACGTGCACAAACAGCGCCTATAGCAAAATCACTTTCCATAAGGGAAAGGCTTTTTTCAATAGCTTGGGGGAAAAGTCGAACATCATTGTTCAATAAAAGAATTTTAGATGCAGTTGCTAAAGAAAAGGCGTGATTACAAGCCCGTAAATAACCAATATTTTCTTCAAAATGCACAATCCTCACTCCTTTTAGAAGAAGAGAGATTTTTCTTACAAAATCTGAAGAGCCGCTATTTACAAGAATTACCTCGATGTTCCCTTGATAATTTTTCCGAAGAGAAAAGAGAGTCTGCAACGTTAAATCAATTTGATTATAGGCAACAATAATCACGCTTAAAATTGGCATTTCAAGACAAGAAAAATCAAGCTTACTCTCTGATTCAGAAGCCTTGAGAATCAAAGATTTTGAAACTTCTTTTGCACTTTCTCGAAAATAAATTTTCGTCTGCTTCTCTGAAAAAGGCGCACTAAAAAAACCACTTTCTGCCGCACAACCATTTTTTTCAGCAATAAAACGTTCAAAGCCTGAATCCCATGCACCACTTTGACATTGCGAACGGACAATCGGCAAAGCGCCATACGCTTTTAAATCTATTTCTGCTAAGGGAGAGCGCCCCTCTTTTGCGCCACAACGCAAAAAATGATCAAATCCATTGTGAAAATTACCACGTTCAATAAAAGGAATAATATCTGCATTGGCTTGGCGATAATATATCTCGTCAAAATAAGGCGAGGGATTTTCTTTACCTAAAGGAGCCAGTGAAAGATAACGATGAAGGGCATTTACAAATTTTCCTAAGGCGATTTCTGCGACCGCCTCTGGATAAGTTTCAAGATAAAAACGTGGATCGAAATACCAAGAAACACGGTATAAATCAGCGATTTTTGGTGGCAGACCTAACCAACCTTCTAAAAGGCCTTTCCCTTTAAAATAAGCAGGATATCGACGAGCAATGCGGCCGACAAGCTCCAGATCAAAAAAAGGGCTTGGCGCAAATCCTGCTTTCTCACCTTCTGCAAGATAATGCGCCCAGCCATTTTCAAAACCTAGAACTTTAAAATTCGTAACCCCTGCGGCAAAAACCTGTCGTGCGTATAAGGTTTCATCAAATAGCCAATGGGGAGAATTTTCCTGCCCTGCCTTTTCACAGTAAAATTGGAATCCAGAGACTATTTTATCTTCATTAACTGTCTTTAAAAAATCAGGATGAAGCGATCTAAACCAAATTTCATCAAAAAAAACATTGGGAGAATGCCCCCATTTTACGCCAACCTCTTGATAGAAGGATAAGAAATCCTTCTCGCCATAACCCTGTTCTGTCATAGCTTCTCGAAGACCACTATAGTACTGGCTATACCATTCAGGATCAAAAAAACGCCAAGGAGAAAGTTTCATTCCCTCAGAGGAAGGCGCAAAAAGCAATATTTTCTCTGCCATCAGATCCTCTCTCTTATCCGAATGAAATTTTTATCAAAAAATACTTTTAAGATGTCGCTATTTCAATATTTTCGACAAAAGCTGCCGGCAAAGTTTCCTGCGCCTTTGTTGCTGCCTTTTCAATTAAGCTCTCAATCTGATCTATACTTCCTGGAGATTTTTCAACTTTTTGTGCACGCCCCTCTTCAAAAGAGACTGCCAAATCCGTTGACACAAAAGCATAGCCATCCCCGATCAATGTCAACAAGACGAGTCGATAAGCACCATTAAGGGGTTTTTCACTTCCTTCACAGCCACGCCATCCTTTAATCATCCCTTCAAAACCGGAGCATAAAGGCGCCTCTGTATGAATCACCCGGACATCTCCACGAGGTGTTCTATTTAAGGCAAAGAAAAAAAGTTCCTCCCTTTCTTCACTAGCCAAAGCCGCAAAGAAATTGCCAGAACGATCTAAATCATTGAAACAAACCCACCCACGCAAGAAGAGTGCACCCGTATCAGCCTCATTATCTGAGGCGGTAATAATACTGAAATCATCAATAAAATAAGCCGGAGAAAGATCGCGGCGCAAATAATTCTGTTCTCCTGGCAGATGTCTTAAGCGAACCCCACGTGTAATCCCATCGCATGAAGAGATCCGCTCAAAAGCTTTCGAAATCTCCTGATTAGAAGCCGGCTTTTGAATGGCTGCTGAAATTTTTCCGCCTTTAACCATAATTTTAAAAGGGAAAAGCTGTAAGGAGGCACGTCCATTCACCACATTTACGGCAGCTAAACGATGTACCCCTTCGCACCATTTTCCTCTCAGTGCCCACTCTCCAGAAAATCCTGAACGGCGTGGTGCCTCTGCGAAGATTTTTGAAATATCGCTACGGACTTCCCGAACGGTTTCCACAAAAATTGGCATGTCCAAGTCATTATCTGGCAAAAGAACAATAAATAATTTCCCTGCAGAACCAACTGTTGGATTAAAAAACCATCCCCTCAAATGAAGACTGTCCGAAGGTTTAAAATATTCCAAACTTTTGATATCGGTCATCTGGTAGCAAATATCATCTAAATAACATTCTGCCCCTTGAATCCCCTGCCAATCCGTAATCGCTACAGGTAAATCAACCCCAATATCCCTTGTTACAGGCGGATCAAAAATATGACGTGGCGGTGCCTGATTGCGCCATGAAGCATGTGGCAGAAAATGCAATCTTCCCATATCCAAGGCTGTTTCTGCCGTCCCCATTTCAGAACGTGGCGCAACCTCTTGATAAAGTTTAAAAAGATCCCTGCTATATTCTGTATTATCAACCCAAAGATTGTCAGATAGAGCCTCAATCACTTTTTTTCTAAGCGCATCATTACTTCTTAAATATTCTAATTTTTGAAGCAAAACATCTGGCCGAGAAATTGGCACTTTAAAGCCTGTCACCCCTTCTTCAACCCGATCTGCCAGAGCACCAACATCACTCACAAAAGGGATAAGCCCATAACGCCATGCTTCGGAAAGGGAAATGCAATAGGTCTCGGGCCATATGGAAAGCGCAAACATCACATCCGCCCCCTTAAGCTCAGACATATTTCCCATATCGTAACGCCCAAGAATATGGAGGTTATCCTTTTTAAGCTCATTGAGAACAGACTGGTATTCAGGATGCACAAAACCTAAAATATAAAACTCGAAATGACGTGGATTTGCCATTTCAATCACAGAAAGAACAGAATCTGCCCCTTTTGAACGTAAAAAATTACCAAGAATGATAACTTTTAAGGGTTTTCCTTCAAGCGGTTTGAATTTTTTTGATGGCGGTAAAAAAGTGCCTTCAGGTGCTGGAACGCCATTCACCTTTAGAATTTTTTCCGCTGCCTTTGGATAGACATTTAAAAGAAGTTTTTTGGAGCTTTCCGTTCCAAATAAAAACGCATCAATATCATGAATCATGCGTGAAATAAAAGCACGACGTGTCTGCTCTCCACCCGGTGGAATCTTCTCCGAACGGTAGTGCATCATATCCATTGAGAGAACGGACATAAACTCTTCTTCGTTATGACGAATCTCTGGATTTAAAAGGTTATAACGTGCTGAAATCAGCCAATAATCATGCATACTAAAGACCACACCAGCGCCAGATGCTTTCGCAATCATTGGTAACGACAGGGCATGATGGCCAAGATGCTGAAAATGAACCACATCAATATTAAACTGAGAAATAATCCCTGAAAAAAGTTGCTCCTCTGTGCCATCACAGAGAACATCATCCCAAGGCGTAGCATCTGCAAGCTCAAAACACTCTACTTCGACCCCAGATGCATCCACTAAACGACAAGCACCATTGCGACGCAACCAATAGAAAAATTCAACTTCACGGCCTAAAAGTGAACAAAGTGTCTGCTGGTAAACCTCAACTCCACCCCAATCCGGCTCGTAAATGGTGGAATGGGTACAGAGCAGCACACGCAAACGCCGCCTGCGGATCAATGGCACAACGGCATGTTCTGGCCTTGCAGAAAAATCCGCCTTTGTAATATCGGCAATTTGTTGCAAACGATGTTCATAGAGATGGAATTTTTCTGCAGATTTTTGAGCCTTTCTGGCGATACGGGCTCTTTTGGAATTATTATCTAAAAGTTTACGAATTTCTTGGATCAAAGCTGTTGAATCATCGGCAATTTGTATGCCTTCAAGAACCTCCAAATATTCTCGATTCATACGTGGAACAGACTCTACAACCTGTGCTGCCCCAGCTAAAGCAAGTTCAAAAAAACGAGGTCCTGGAGCGGTAGCCTGCCCAACATCCCCACTGCTTGCATAATCACGGAACAACGTCACTGTCACAGCACTTGCATTAGCAAAATCAACAAAAGCCTCATGGCTAATGGGACGCTGAAGCGCAAGGGAAGCAATTTTTTCAGGCAGTGGCGGGAGATATGGATTGACGGGGCAAACAAGCTTTAGACGTGCATCCGGAAAAGCATCAATAATTTCTGTGAGCGTTTTGGTACGATTTGGCCACATCGTACCCGCAAAAAATATATCATAATCTAGCTCAGAGGCTGTACGAACAGCACGCGTATGCAGTTTTGTAGAAGCCGCTAAAGGGAGATAATGCCCTTTTGCACCGTAAAACGAAGCAGATTCTGGATCATTTGAGAAAATAAAATCAAATAATCCTGCATTTTCTAAATTCAGATCCTGCATAAAAGGATCTTCAAATGTCCATAAAATTAATGTCGAAAAAGCAGGTTTTACACGGCGCAGCAAGGCACGATCCAAACGCTGCCCATCCAGAACTAAAAGTGTCGAATGCTGGCCACTGGCCGCTATTTTTGCGAGCGTATGCGTATCCGCTAGAAGAATATTTTCTTTTCCAAAAGCTTCTTGCGCTGCCCAATTTATACCAAGTGTCAGGTACGCATTAGGATTATGTGTATCATTTGAATTATAAACAACAACCATAAAAAATTATTCGCCTAGAAGTCTAAAAAAGAAATGGACAGCCAAATATCACTGATAACAAAATAAATATTTTTATGGAATATAAATAAAAAATGCTCCCAAAGTAAGTGCTTTACACACTACTTCAAGAACATTTTTAACATTAAAATTTTTCTTTAAAGGAAAAAAAGCTTTTAAGCTTCAATCTGATCTAAAAAGCTTTGTGTTGGACAGAAAAATAGATTTCCTGACTTTGCAACGCTAAAATCTAAAATACGATCATAGTTCCCTTCTGGACGACCAATAAACATATTATGCAACATCTGGAGCGTCACTGCTGGTTGCGCCGCATAACCAATAAAGAAAGTTCCAAACTCTTTTTCACTGACATTTCCAAAAGGCATATTGTCACGCAAAATATCCATCTGCACGCCATCCACCTCAATCGTGTTCAAAGAATTATGTGCACAAGATGGTTTATCATCAAAAGAAAGTTTTTCTTCTTCAGGCAACTCAATATCTTCAAGCTTTGTCCGCCCGATAATCTTTTCCTGATGCTCTATTTTTAATTTATTCCAGCCTTCTAAATCATGAAGATATTTCTGCGTAATCACATAACTACCCCCATGGAAGTGAGAATCTTGCTCTTCATCAACAAGAACAGCGACTTTACGTTCTTTTTTAGAGGCGGGATTTTCTGTGCCATCAACAAAGCCCAAAAGATCACGGTCATCATGATAGCGGAAACCATGAATTTCATGCTCAACGGCTACGGAATCGCCCAGTTTATTCAAAATTTGGAGCGCAAAATCAAAACAAAAATCCTGACGTTCCGAACGAATATGGAACAATAAATCTCCCTTCGTCGCCGGCGCTGTATGTTTAGCCCCTTTGATTTCTTTAAATTCTTCCAGATGACGTGGACGAGGCGTTCCAAACAGATGGTCCCATGCCCGGCGACCAATACCTGTGACGCATGTAAGTTGCGCAGCTGGATCTCGGAAACCGATTGCACGTTCCAAAGAGGAAACCTCTCCAAGAAATTCTTTTACCTTTTTGAAATTTTCTTCACCTTCTTTAATGGTGACAATCAGAAAAATGGCTCTTTTTAGCGCAGGACCAATCACATTCTGAGATTGAATAGGTTGTTTTTTAGTTGGAATGATTTTTTCCACGATGAACGCCCTCACTTAATAAAGTTAAAATTAAAGAAGAAAAACACTTAGAAACCCTCAGTAGCATAGGCTTTCTAAAAAACAATCACCAGTAAATTTTTTGAAATACATTACGATTACGATGCAAAAAAGGGCACTAAATAAAGTGCCCTTTTTCTCAACTCAATGAATGAAGTTTTAAAAAATCTTCATTTAAGCTTCTGTTACTTCGTCATCACCCTGACGTTTACGAATTGCTGCTCCAAGGATGTCTCCAAGAGAAGCTCCCGTGTCAGAGGAACCATATTCATTGATGGCTTGACGGTCTTCTTCAACTTCACGGCCACGAATGGTCAAGTTTAGCTTACGTGAAGAGCGATCAATTCCAACGATTTTTGCATCCACTTTTTCACCAACGGCAAAACGGTCTGTGCGCTGATCATTTTTCTCACGGGCAAGTTCACCACGACGGATAAAGCCTGTCAAAGCATCATCAACTTTAACTTCGATACCATTTGTTTGAACAGCCGTCACAACACAAGTCTTAACGTCGCCAACATTGACATTCTCAAGAAGGCCAGCTGCTGGATCTTCTTCAAGTTGTTTGATGCCAAGACTAATACGTTCTTTTGCGACATCAACATCCAAGACTTTAACTTTAACGTTTTGGCCTTTTTCGTAAGTCGCCAACGCAGCTTCACCAGCAAGATCCCAAGAAAGATCTGACATGTGAACCATACCGTCAATATCTGCGGAAAGACCGACAAATAGACCGAATTCGGTGATGTTACGAATTTCACCTTCGAGTTCAGAACCGACTTTGTGTTCTTCTTCGAATTGTTCCCATGGGTTGCGATGTGTTTGTTTCAAGCCCAAAGAAATACGGCGTTTGACACTGTCCATGTCCAAGACCATGACCTCAACTTCTTGTGAAGTGGAAACCATTTTGGCTGGATGAACATTTTTCTTTGTCCAAGACATTTCGGAAACGTGAACAAGACCTTCAATCCCGGCTTCGAGCTCAACAAAGGCACCATAATCGGTAATGTTTGTAACACGGCCGTTAAAACGTCCACCGACAGGATATTTAACAGCAACATTTTCCCAAGGATCTGCTTCAAGCTGTTTCATACCCAAGCTAATACGCTGTGTATCAGAATTAAAGCGAATCACCTGAACACGAACCTGCTGACCAATTGTCAAAGCTTCGGATGGGTGGTTAATACGTTTCCAAGCAATATCGGTAACGTGCAATAGACCATCAACACCGCCGAGATCAACAAAGGCACCATAATCTGTAAGATTTTTGACGACGCCGTCCAAAATCATACCTTCTTTTAGGCCTTTAATAAGTTCAGAACGCTGCTCTGCTCTTGTTTCTTCAAGAACGGCTCTACGAGAAACAACAATATTGCCGCGGGCACGATCCATTTTAAGAATTTGGAAAGGCTGAGGCTGCCCCATAAGCGGACCAAGGTCTCTAACAGGACGGATATCAACTTGGCTGCCTGGCAAGAAGGCCATTGCGCCGCCGAGGTCAACGGTGAAGCCACCTTTAACACGACCGAAAATAGCGCCAGTGACACGCTGATTATTTGCAAACGCACGTTCTAGGGCTGTCCATGCTTCTTCACGGCGTGCTTTTTCACGGGAAAGAACAACGGCACCATCACGATCTTCGTAACGTTCGATGTAGAGCTCAACGAAATCACCTGCTTTAATTTCAGAATCGCCGAATTCACGAAGGGAAACACGTCCTTCACTTTTCAATCCGACATCAATCAAAGCGACATCATCAAGAATCCGGATAACCTTACCGGTAACAACGGAACCTTCGAAGCCTTCATCCGCACCAAGAGATTCGTCTAAAAGGGCTGCGAAATCTTCTTCGAAAGAAGCTGGGGCTTTTGCGTCAACCTCAGAAATTTTTGTCATTAATATAATTCCAATTATTTTTTAAAACGATCCAAAACTGTAAATTAAAAATCTACAAAAAACCGCTTATGACCTTGCGCTCAACATTGCCTTAAAAAAAGCGACGATGCTGACGACTACCCTATTCTCAGCAAAATAAGGGTAAAATAAACAATTACTATACAAACATTCTCCCAGACATTGAGAGTCAGTCCTGCAACCAGATTTGCTGAAACTGTGTGCAAACATAGTAGAAAGAATTTTTAGGAACACATTACTCAGCCGTTTCTGTCAAGATAAATTTTATGTAATCAGGCAAATTCTTTTCACATGTTCAAGCGCAATCTCCAGCATTTCAGTCACACTCAGGAAATTGCTCGAAATTTCAATCGCCTCTTTTGCCTTTGCTAAGGGAGCCGTTTTACGTTGAGAATCGCTTTGATCACGTTGCTCAATACGCTGTATTTCTTTTTCAAGCTCTAAGGCAGAAGGCTCACGGCCTTCTCTTTGCAAAAAACGTCGAAAGCCTCGAATAGACGAATCTGCCGTAATAAAAAATTTAACATCAGCATTCGGCAAAATAACGGTTCCAATATCACGCCCGTCCAAAATTCCGCCATTTTCTTCTACAAACGCCCTTTGATAGGCGACCAGCCCTTCACGCACCAAAGGATCTCTAGCGACCAAAGAGGCCGCTTCATCGACCTCGGCCGTTCGTAAATCCGAACGCTGAAACGCCTCTGCTGAAAGATGTGAGATATATTTCCGCCCCTCATTTTCTGGATTTGCCTCATGATCGAGCGTTAAACGTGCTACGGCACGATATAATAATCCTGTATCAAGATAAGGCAGTGCCAAAACCTCCGCTAATTTTTTAGCTAAAGTTCCCTTACCTGCGCCTGCAGGCCCATCAATTGCAATGATTGGACGCCTCATTTTTTTCCCTTCATAAAGATTTATTTCCTCTATAAAATTAACACATTGCGACATTGATTACATAAACTTATGGAAAGCTGACTTGACCCTATGCTCATCGGCTGGCATTTTCCATCCTACTCAAATTATATACAATCATTTTGAACTATATTTCTGTTCACCTGACTTCTCAGGTGATGTAAAGGGTTACGCTTTATGGCAGACGCTGAACTTGGTCACAAACATATCTGCACAGAGTGCAGTGCCCGTTTCTACGACTTTAATCGCACACCAATCACTTGTCCTTCTTGTGGAGCTGTTCAGCAAGAACCAGTTTCCCGTCTAAAACGTAAGACAGAAGAGCACTCGCTTTCAAAAGCAAAAGCTTTTACAGAAGCCGACACTGAATCCGATTCGGATGAAGAAGATCTTCTCACGGATGACCTTGAAGATGATGCGCTAGATGATGATCTTGACGATGATGACGATGATATCAGCCAAGATATCGATGTTGCCCCACGTTCTGCTAAACCCGAAGATATTGACGAATAATCTATTCTAAAATCTTTGAAAAAGGCTTGGTTTTTACCAAGTCTTTTTTTTGGCCTTATTTTAAATGCTGTCCACCATCTAAAGCCAAAATCTGCCCCGTGACAGAGCCAAGCGTGATAAAGCCCATCATTGCCTCTGCAATTTCTTCAGGCGTTGTTTTTAATTGTAAGGGCGTGTTTTTCCACATTCTGTTAAAATGTTCATCCGTTTGCTGTTTTGCTGGCAACACAGCGCCCGGGGCAATAGCATTAACCCGAATAGAAGGCGCAAGTGCCAAGGCCAGTGTCTGCGTTAATGTCCAGAGTGCGGATTTTGAAAGATTATAGCTGATAAAATCAAAACAGGGATTTAAAACAGACTGGTCTAAAAGATTTAAAATCAGTCCCTTTTTCCCTTTTGGCAATTGTTCTGAAAATTTCTGTATCAAAAAAAGCGGCGCACGGACATTGGGAGCAAAATGCTTTTCCAAACATGCGGGTGTAAGGGTCTCAATCGTATCTTTTTCAAAATAGGCCGCATTATTAATCAAAATGCCTAAGGGCCCAATTTTTTCATAAGCCGCCGTTATGAGCTGTTCTGCAATATTTTTTTGAGACAAATTCCCTTTAAGAAGACAAGCCTTTCCGCCATTACACATAATTTCTTCTAAAAGCATCTCTGCATCCAAAGAAGACTCATGATAATGAATCGCAACCGCATAACCTTCTTGAACAAGACGCTTTACCAAAGCACGCCCAATTCTTTTTGCGCCGCCTGTTACAAGTGCTGCCTTGGGAATTGCGTCTGTATTACGCTCTGTCATGAAGAGATCAACTGTTAATTTGACAACGGGACAACAAAGCCGAGGCCAGCGTCCCATCATCTAAAACTTCGACAGATCCGCCAGCAGGAACCCCCTGCCCCAAACGTGTTACCCGAATATCGGTATCTTTTACCTGATGATGTAACCAATGGGTCGTATTGCCACCTTCAAGCGTTGCTGGTAGCGCCAAGATGATTTCTTTGACCTCTTGGCGCTCAATCCGTCCTAGCAATCCTGCCAGATTTAGATCCTGTGGACGTCTTCCCCCCAATGCAGAAAGACATCCACCTAAAACCTGATACAGACCTTTATGAAGACCTGTGCGCTCTAAAGTCCATAAATCGCCAACGCTTTCAACGACACAAATAACCCCGCCATCCCGCTTAGGATTACTACAGATAAAACAAGGATCTTGCGTATCTAAATTCCCGCAGGACTGACAGGTTTTAATATTTTCCGCTGCATTTTGGAGGGCATTTACCAAAGGCCAGAGCTTTGCCTCCGGATTTTCCAGCAAAGAAAGCAAAATCCGTCTTGCAGAGCGTGGGCCTAGACTTGGCAATTTTGCCAAACGGAATTGAAGTTCACGAATTTCTGGACTTGTTTCTGCCAAAATGAGCTTACATGCCGAAAGGCATATCTCCCATGCCCGGTGGTAAAGGCATACCACCTGTCACTTTTTTCATTTCTTCAGCGCTTGCGGTTTGGACTTTTGAGCGCGCTGCCTCATAGGCTTCGACAACGAGATCCTGAAGCGTTTCCATATCTTCTGGATCGGCTAATTTCGGATCAATCTTGAGATTTTTAATCTCCATTTTACCTGTCAAAGTCAAAGAAACAAGCCCAGCACCAGCATCTGCTGAGACTTCCATGCCTTTCAGCTTTTCCTGTGCCTCTTTCATGCGTGCCTGCATTTGCCCTGCCTGTTTCATAAGGCCAGCTAAATTTTTCATCTAAATTCTCCTTGCTTCTCTTTTAGGATTTTTATCCCATTATATAAATATAAATCTCTTATACGAGACTACCCTTTTAAAACGCACCCGCCTCTTGTGGAATGAATTTTTTCAGTTTGGCTCCCGGCCATTCTTTTAAACATCTGGCAACTAAAGGATCTTTTGCAACCTCTTCGAGTTTTTGTGCCTCTTCTTTTTCTTTTTGCTCATCTAAAGTGGCTCCGCCACCCGTTAAAACAAAACGCAATCCCCATCTTTGCTTTGGCCATAAGGCATGCAAGACACGCCTTAAACCATCTTCAAGACGTTGCCGAATATTGGAATCAGCCGCATCAATTTGTAAGCAAAGAGAAGGCGGCGAATATTCAACAAGACGCCCAGCACAGCTCAACATCGTCCGGAGCCAAATATCATCGTCTTTTTCTCGAATAAGCTCCAAAAGCGCTTCCCAGTCTTTGGGAAATAGAAGCTTCTCTTGAATTTCTCCTAAAACCGGAGGCGAAGTCCTCTCCGGTTTAGGTTCATTTTTTTTTCCGGCTCCCTCTCCTCCGATAGACGATGAAGAAATTTCAGGAGATGCCGCTATCTTGTTTTGAAAAAGTTTTGCCAGACGGTCAGGGGTGGGCAAGGTACTGGCATATGTCAAACGAATAAGAATCATTTCAAGAGCCTGATGACGATCAGGTGCCCCCTCAACCTCATCTAAACCTTGACGTAAAATCTGCCATGCACGTCCCAAAACAGCATCAGATAATTGCTCAGCAAGAGCAGCACCCCGCTCTTTTTCAATTTGCGAAAATTCACTTCCCTCAACGAGACTAGGGATCGCTTTCATGCGTGAAATTTGATGAATAGCTTCCATAAGGTCTGCAATAAGGGCTCTGGCCTCTATTCCTAAAGCATAAAGCTTCGCAGAAAGCTCTAAAATGGCAGCCATATTCCCGTAAAGGATATGTTCTAAAAGCTCATAAAGCTGTGCCTGCCCTGTCAAACCAAGCATCTCTTCCATCTGCTTGGCATCCGAAGCGCCTTGGGCAATCGCTTGATCTAAAAGGGAAAGTCCATCACGAACAGATCCTTCAGCGGCTCTTGCGAGCAAAGTAATGGCATCTTCTGCAAAGGAAATCTTTTCATTTTCGGCGATCTTTGCCAAATGCGTTGCCATTAAGCCTTCTGGAACACGGCGTAAATTAAATTTTTGGCAACGGGAAAGAACGGTGACCGGCACTTTCCGAAGCTCCGTTGTCGCAAAGACAAACGTAACTTGTGGTGGCGGTTCTTCCAATGTTTTTAGTAACGCATTGAAAGCCGCACGTGAAAGCATGTGCACCTCATCGATCACAAAAACCTTCATGCGGCCCTGCATCGGACGGAAACGTGTGCTTTCAATAATTTCACGCATGTCATCGACACCAGTACGGGAGGCGGCATCTAATTCTAAAACATCCGGATGACGATCTGCTAAAATCGCCTGACATTCAGGACAAACACCACAGGGATCTGCTGTCGGGCCACCTTGACCATCTGGGCCGATACAATTCAAAGCACGGGCGATAATTCTAGCTGTCGTTGTTTTTCCAACCCCTCGCACACCTGTCAGCATAAAACCATGTGCAACACGGTTCAGCTCAAAAGAGCGCCGCAAAATACGAACCATCGTTTCTTGACCGATGAGATCATCAAAATCACGGGGACGATATTTTCGAGCTAAAACTTGATAAGGGACATCCCGCTCTTTCTCCAAAGGCTGGCCTATCAATTTTTTATCAGATTGTGGAGATTCGTCCTCGTCTAAAAGCAAGGAGAAACTGTCTTCTGTTGGGGGAATGGGGAGCTCATCCTCATCCATAGCGCTGTTTAATCCCCTTTCAAATTCAGGAGAAGCGTAGAAAGACGAAAAGTAGAAGGCCCACTCTGACCCGCAATCCATTCGTCACGGCTGCTTCCTTCCGGATCTGACCGGGTTCACGAAGAACAGCGTCCAAAGGGAGCCTTCCGGAGATATTTCTAGCAGTTCTCTTTCAAATAGCCAACGAAAAAGATTTAAAAAAAGAACAAAATTCTACTCGGCAACAGCACTTCCGCCGAAACGACGAGGATCTGCTGCCCCAGAAACAATCAAAGAATCTTTTTTCTTTTGCACTGTAATACTTCCCGCCATACCCCAAGGATGACGTGTGACAAAATGGTATCCTTTTTTCTCCAAGACATGCTGAACAGAAGTAGGAATTGCTTTAGGCTCAACCTCAACGACAGAGGGTGCCCATTGCTCATGAAAACGTGAGTGTTTTACTGCTTTTGCCACATTCATCCGCCCGTCTAAAACACCCGTCAAAACAGAAAGCGTAATCGTTGGAATACGAGATCCCCCAGGGCTTCCCGTCACCATAAAGACATCCCCCTGCGAGCGTGTGACAATCGTTGGAGACATTGAAGAAAGCGGCGTTTTCCCCGGTGCAATCGCATTTGCCTTTGCCCCTGGTATGCCAAACATGTTGGGCGCGCCAGCTTTAAGGCTAAAATCATCCATCTCATCATTCATCCAAATACCCGTCTTCCCGGCTAAAACACCAGCACCGAACCAGCCGTCAAGCGTACAAGTAATAGACACGGCCATCCCATTTCGATCTATAATAGAGTAATGGGTGGTTTCATGTTTTTCTGAAAATGGATCTTCCAAATGCGCTGTATTTTTAGGCGCTTTTTTGGGGAGGTGATCGGCAATCTGCATTTGATAGGCAGGATCAAGAAAGTGATTAATAATTTCAGGAGAAACCCCATCCCCTAATAAACGCCGATCCCAATAAGCACGGCGCATCGCCTCAATTTGAACCTGAACAGACTCTTCAGACTGAAGCCCCATTTCCTTTAGATTATAATGTTCTAAAACCCCTAAAATCTCACACAGCGCTACACCTCCTGCACTCGGCAAAGGTGCGGTATAAATTTCATAACCACGGTAAGCACATTGCAAAGGCTTAAATTGACGAACCTTATAAGCAGAAAGATCTTGTTCTGAGAGAATGCCTCCAGATTTTTGACTTTCTTTTACAATTTCTTTTGCAACAGATCCTTTATAAAACCCGTCTTTTCCGTGATGAGAAATTTTGCGTAATGTCTGCGCCAACTGGGGTTGGCGTAGCCGATCGCCAACCTTTAAATCCATTCCTTCTAATGTTGTAAAAACACCTATGGACTCTTTGCTTTTACGAAAAAAAGGCTGAGACGTATTTAAAAGGTCAATATCGCCCTGCTCCAGCACAAAACCGTCCTGCGCAAGAGCTATGGCAGGCGCAATCAGTTTTTCTCGGCTCAGCGTGCCCCATTTCTGACGAATTTCCTCCAGCCCGGCGACCACTCCCGGTGTTGCAACAGCCTTCCAACCGACTTTGGAATCTGTTTTACTTGGATTTCCCTGGGCATCCAAATACATATTTTCAGTTGCCTTTAGGGGCGCACGCTCTCGATAATCGACAAAAGATGCTTTTCCCTTTGCGCTACGGGGATCATAAATCGTGGCAAATCCACCACCACCTAAACTCGCAGCCGCAGGATAAACCACAGCCATTGCATAACCAACAGCAACGGCCGCATCCGCAGCATTACCACCTTCTCTTAAAATTTTTGCCCCAACTTCCGAAGCTAAGTGCTGTGCCGTTACGACCATTCCCTTATGCCCCCGAACCAACTTGGCTTTCGGCGGCTTGTCAGGGCCAAACACAAGGGGGTCATAAGCCGTGCACGAAGCGGCCTGCAACTGGTTTGTTGGCAAAAAGAGAGAAATCCCACAAGAAAGAGGTATAAAATATTTAGAAAATAAACGACCCAAAACTTACGCCTCTTTCATTAGAAAAGATCTCTTTTAAAACTTAATCAAACTTAGGTTGATGCTGTCCTGTTGGCGATAGCGTGAAAATCTCATAGCCATCTTCCGTCACGCCAAGCATATGCTCAAATTGCGCAGAAAGTTTGCGATCTCGTGTCACAGCCGTCCAGCCATCGTCTAATGTTTTTACACGTGCCGTCCCCAGATTTAACATTGGCTCAATCGTAAAAACCATCCCTGTTACAAGCTTAACGCCTGTTCCCGGCTGACCAAAATGCATAATATTTGGAGAATCATGGAAAACAGTCCCGATCCCGTGACCACAAAAATCTTCAACGACACCAAGACGTTTTGTTTTTGCATAGCTCTCAATCGCATGACCGATGTCCCCTGTGGTTGCCCCAGGCTTCACAACCTCAATCCCACGCATCAGCGCCTCATATGTATCCTTAATAAGTTTTTTTGCTTTGACCGGTGCTTTTCCCGCAACATACATACGAGAGGAATCCCCATACCAACCATCTAGAATAGGTGTCACGTCAATATTAAGAATATCACCTTCCTGAAGAACTTTATCTCCAGGAATCCCATGGCAAACAACGTGATTTAAAGAAATACAGCAGGATTTAGGAAAGCCACGATAATTCAAAGGGGCAGAAATACCGCCATGCTCTTTAATAAATGTTGCGACAATCTCATCGAGCTCCCCTGTCGTGATCCCCGGACGAACATGCTCCCCTATCATATCCAGCGTTTCTGCCGCCAAACGCCCAGCAGCACGTAATTTTGGAAAGTCACTCAGCGAATAGCAGGAGTTATTATTTCTTTTATTCATCTAAAAATCATTTAACCTTTTTTTTAACAAAATTCTCAAGCACTCTATTTATTATGTAGTGCACGTTTTACAGAGAGCAAATTATCACTTCTTTTTTTTGGTTTTGAAGTTGCATGGGCAGGCGGATGTTTCCGCTTATGATAGGCAGCTAAAATCAAATGCGGCTGACGGTGACGTACCCTGCGCGAAGCGATAGATCTCCTTGGATTATGCACCGGTGCCGATGTCACCGCCAAAGGTAAAGTTGCCTGCCCTGCGCTCTCATAGGCTGCATTTAACAACGAAACCATTTCTTGGGTACGCACATTATTACTTGGTGCCCCCATAACAACGCCAACAACCCGAACCCCATGACGGTTAGCTGTTGTCACAAGATTATGCCCCGCATCGGCCGTATAACCAGTTTTCCCGCCATCTGCGCCAACATACAGATTAAGCATCGGATTATGATTGCGAATAATACGACGATGAAAACGAAAAGCCGGCGCTGAGAGATAAGAATAATATTCAGGGAACTGATATAAAAGACACTGTCCTAAACGAGCCATATCCCGTGCTGTTGTGATCTGATCCGGATCAGGTAAACCGGAAGCATTTTTGAAATAAGTACTCCACATACCAAGTTGATGGGCTTGCGCCGTCATCATTTTAGCAAATCTTTTTTCGTCCCCACCTCCCAAATATTCGCCTAGCGTCGCCGCCGCATCATTGGCCGATTTAACCGTAATGCCATAAATCGCCTGCTGAACAGTAATCGTACTTCCAGGATAAAGTCCCAAACGGGAAGGTTCTTGATGTGCGGCATTATAAGAGACAGGAAGTTTTTGATTAAGATTCAAACGCCCGGCTTTAAGCGCATCAAAAGCCATATAAAGGGTCATTAATTTTGTAAGAGAAGCCGGATAACGAGGTAAATCCGGATTTGTCGCCCGAATAACTTTCCCCGTTTTGACATCGGCGACGAAAGTGGACATCTGCCCAACATACTGAGCAGAGGCTTTTGACACAAAAAACACACCCACACACAAAAATGCGGAGAATAGAAAAAACAATTGTCTTAGACGGCTTCGTATTTTCACCTAGGAAACCCCACTCTTTACTTCGCTCTCATCTCATTACAGCTTGACGGCACAGAAACAAAAAGATCTTAATAATTACCCCAAAAGCAGCCCTTAAAGCACATTATAAAAATCTCTTTTGAAACAAAAAGCAAAAAGCTTCGGCGAAATATAACCTTTCCCCCTTGCAGGTGGAAGAAAGCGTCACCAGATATTTTTAATGTCTATGATAAGAAATGCCAACTATAAATTTCTGAAATCTTTCTTCATACGCTATAATGTAGATTATCACGGTCTTTTCCATTCACTCCGGTTGAAAACAACATGACGAACGACATTCACTCCGACAAACCACAAAACGCAAGTATTTCGGACAATGCCCATGCTGCAACATCCTCACAGGAAGAGGGCTCTCGGTCCGCAACACCTTCTGAGGAAATTAAGGGGCTTGAAAAAGCGAAATCTCTAAAAGAAAAGATTTTGGGTACGCAATCCCTCTCTGGTAAAAAGCCGCCCTCCCTTTACCGTGTGGTGCTTTTGAACGATGATTTCACACCAGAGGCCTTTGTCATGGCGGTATTACGAAGCTGTTTCGGCCATAATGAAGAAGAAAGTAAGAATCTTATCCAAGAGATTCAAAATAAAGGATCTGGTGTTGGCGGGATCTATAGCTATGAAATTGCTGAAACAAAAATGGATCAGGTCGGTAAAAGCGCACGCAAAGGACGCTATCCGTTGCAATGCACACTCGAACGGATTGATTCGTAAGAATCTTTCTGCTTCACCGCTTGTGAAAAGATTAGGTTAAAAGGAAATAATTCCAACATGCTCTCCCCTGCGCTTGATAAAACATTACGCCGTGCGCTCATTGAAGCTGAAAAAACGCTGAGTGAATATCTCACGCTTGAGCATTTACTTCTAGCGCTCACAGACGATGAAGAGACCGCTGAGATCTTTCAGCGTAAAGAAATCTCTTTAGAAGAGTTACGTGATGAACTCCGCCATTTTCTTGCAAGCGGTGCAATCCCGACTTCTAAGGATGAACTTCTCACGCCACCTATGCCAACACTTGCTTTCCAGCGGGTGATTCAACGTGCCATTATTCGGATGCAGGCAGAACAGGCAACGACCGTTTCTGCGATTGACCTTTTGCTTTCCCTTTTTAGCGAAAAAGAAAGTTTTGCAGTCTACACTTTAATAAAACGCAACTTTACCCGTATCGAGCTTCTCGAAAGCAGCGGCCGAAAAGAGGCGGCAAAACAGGCGCAAACAGCTTCTAAAATGGGGCGTCATCCATTTCATGACCCAGAAGATATGGGAGATGAGATGGAAGAAAACCCTCTTCAGCTCTATTGCCGGAATCTTACGGAAGAGGCCAAAGAAGGACATCTTGACCCCCTCATTGGTAGAGAAAAGGAACTCTTCCGCACCATTCAGATTCTTTGCCGCCGCCATAAAAATAATCCTTTGCTTGTCGGACATCCCGGTGTTGGTAAAACAGCGATTGCTGAAGGCTTAGCGGCAAAAATTGTCAAAGGTGATATTCCTGATCCTCTCAAAAAAATTGAGATTTATGCCTTAAATACAGGCGCATTGGTGGCGGGCACCCGCTACCGTGGTGATTTTGAGGAGCGCATTGTTGCGCTTTTGGAAGCCATTGATGAAAATCCAAATGCCCTTCTCTTTATTGACGAGGCGCATATTTTGATGGGAGCGGGATCAAGCAATAATAGCGGCACAGATGCGGCAAATCTCTTAAAACCTGCACTCGCCAGTGGAAAATTACGTTGTATTGCCGCCACCACTTACCAAGAGTACCGGCAATCTTTTGAACGTGATCCTGCCCTTGGCCGCCGTTTTCAAAAAATTGATATTGCCGAACCGACAGAAGAACAGACGCTTGAAATCCTCGAAGGGTTAAAGCCTAAATTGGAATGTTTCCATAAGGTTCATTATTCTAAAGAAGCTTTACAAAGTGCTGTTGCGCTTTCTGTACGTCATCTTCATCAGCGTCAATTACCGGATAAAGCGATTGATTTGCTTGACGAAGCTGGTGCCGCAAGTCGCCTTAAAAGACCGGCAGGACGCAAAACACCAACCAAAATTTCACCACGGGAAATCGAGGATGTTCTCGCTGTTATTGCCAATATTCCTGTCCCCCGCTTACGCCGGAATGAGGCGACACGTCTACGCCAGCTTAGAAGCAATTTAGAAAAAATGATCTTTGGCCAGCAAAAAGCCATTGATACACTTCTTTCTGCAATCGTTCTAAGCCGTTCAGGCCTCAGAGAAGCGCATAAGCCCATTGGCTCTTATTTGTTCTCTGGCCCAACCGGTGTGGGTAAAACAGAATTAGCAAAACAGTTGGCAGATTCAATGGATGTTCCTTTGATCCGTTTTGACATGTCCGAATATCGTGAACCACATGCCGCTTCCGGCCTTATTGGCGCACCTCCGGGCTATGTTGGCTTTGAAGCTGGCGGCTCTTTGACCGAAAAAATCTCTCAAAATCCGCATTCTGTTTTATTGCTGGATGAGATTGAAAAAGCGCATCCAAACCTTTTCAGCCTTCTTTTACAAATTATGGATTACGGCAAATTAACAGACCGTAATGGTAAAACTGTTGATTTTCGAAATGTTGCCCTCATTATGACAACCAATGAAGGTGCCGAGGAGCTTACGAAAGAAAGCATTGGCTTTCTTTCCAAACGCCCCGGTGAAGATGAGGATAATGAGAGTTTAAAACGCCTCTTTACCCCAGAATTTCGAAATCGTTTAGATGCCATTGTGCCGTTCAGCCTCATGACAGAAGAAACGCTTAAGAAAATCACTCTCAAACTTCTTAATGCCCTTAAAGAGGAACTTCTTCAAAAAGATATTCAACTTGATATCGCCTCAAACATTTCTGGCTGGTTAAGTCAAAAAGGATTCGATATCGAAATGGGCGCACGTCCTTTAGCGCGTCTCATTCAAAAAGAGATCAAATTACCCCTTGCAGAAGCGATGGCTTTCGGCAAACTGGGAGCTGGACAATCTGTTAAAATCGGCTTGAAAGAAAAGGAAAAAGGAAAAAAGATACCTGATTTTTCCTTTTCAAAACCCGTTACAAAAACGAAGGCACCAAAAACATCTAAAACCAAAAAGAAAGTTTCTGCCTAAAAGCAGACACTAAAAAGGCGGCTTTAAAGCCGCCTTTTCTTTAGTCAAATTTCTGCCCATTCACAGCAACAAAACCCGGCCATCCCCATTTTTGACTAGTGCCATGATGCGTCCAATCGACCCCTTGGCTATGGGGATTATCGTAATAATAACGCCCCTGAACCTCAACCCGATCCCCTACCCGAATATACGGGCGATGATTTTGCATCTCATCAAGATTCACAACGATACGGATTGCTTTATGTGGTACAATGTTTAATAAAAAGTAAAAATGCCTGCCGCTACGGGTCTTCTTTGCAGGAAAAGTCCGTGTCACCTCACCGCAAATATGAACAGGCATATCCGGCGCACGGCGCTGAAAATAATTCTGCGCATTAGAAGCTTCTTCTTTAAGAAATGCGCTATTATCACAATTTGCAGGCATTTCCACAGCCATTGCCGGCAATATTGTTATAAATGAAAATGCTAATATCCCACTAAGGAATGATTTTTTGAAAAGAATCATAAAATAAAAATTTACCTATCTCTTTAATAATGATGAAAGTGTTTATAAATAATAAAGGCTTAAATTTCTTTTAGATATAATGAAAATCCTTGCAAATTATAAATTAAAGACGGAACTACTATGAGAATTTTACTAATTATGCGAGGGGCGCCCTCATCTGGCAAATCAACATGGATTGAGAAACAAGGCCTCATGCCTTACACACTTTCCAGTGAACAGATTAGCCTACAATTTTCAAACCCCACTTTTAAAGAAGATGGGGGGTTGTCGGTTAACCACCATATTAAACGTCAAATTTCAGATTTTATTGAAGCCCAGCTTGCCCAACGTTTAAAGCGTGGCGAAACAACACTGATTGATTCTCAGACAAATAATCGTGAAATCATGGCGTGGGCAAATATGGCTCGCGCATATCAGTATAAAATTCTTGTTATTGATATGAATACCGACCTTGAAACCTGCCTACAGAGGAATGAAACACGCCGAGGCAGTATTGCCTATCTTCCTCCGCATGTTTTAACCCATTCTTGGAATATGTTACAAAACTCGAGATCAGAGCTTAAAAAATTTCTACGTTTTGAATCCGCAGAGACTTTTGAGCTTAATGCAGAATTTTCCCTAAACATTCAAAATCTCGAAAATTATCAAAAAATTATTGCTGTTGGTGATATCCATGGCTGCCGAGAACATCTCCATAAACTTCTTTCAAGCGGCATTGAAAAGCATAAATTCTATATTTTTGTCGGAGACTATCTTGATCGTGGCTACGATAATGCCGGCGTGATGGAATGGCTTTGGGAGAATTGTTTTGAAAATAATCTCTTAAAAGAAAATGTTGTGCTTTTAGCCGGAAATCATGAACGCTATTTGCAGGCATGGCTCAATAATGAAAGCGTTTCCAACGATGAATTTACAGGGAGAACCAGACCTGAACTTTTAAAATATGGCTGGAATCCTTCTGCACCTAAATTTAAAATTTTTCTAAAAGCGTTGACGTCCTGCTTTTGCTATGAATTTCATGGCAAAAAAATCTTTGCCTCTCATGCGGGTGTCCCTGCGCCATTACAAGAAATTTGGCGTGTCTCATCCCTCGATTTTGAAAAAGGCTGGGGCAATCATGTAACCGATATCGACAAAATTTTTTCCGAAAATATGAAAGGAACGAATTTCTATCAAATTCACGGCCATCGGAATGCACAGGATTATCCGATCCTAGCAACAGAACATTCTATTAATCTTGCCGGGAAGGTGGAGTTTGGCGGCGAACTTCGTGGCCTTTGTCATACAAAAGACGGTTTTGAAGCCTTTTCTGCCAGCGTCCAAATGAACAGCAATCAGAAAACCTACCAAATTGTTTCTGTTCCTGAAAAGGTAAAAGCTCTTTTTAAAGACCCTTCTTGCCCACATTGTGATGCAGCCTTTTTTGCGGATCTTCAAAAGGAGAAAAATGTTCAGGTCACACCACAGAAAGGCTGGCAGCATATCGTCTCTTTACGTCTCAAAAAAGCACATGAAAAAGAGAGAATTACACCTCTTAAACCGCAAGGATTATTCTTAAATCAAAAAACGAATACAATCCTAGCCCGCTCTTATAATAAATTTTCAAAAATCGGCGGAAAACAATCCTTAGAGAAAATTCGAAATCAATTTTCCTATCCTGTTACTGCAAGAATCAAAGAAAACGGCTTTCTTGGTCTAACAGGCTGTGATGATGAGCATCACCTTCTTTTAGCCTCCCGCAATTACTTAACAGGACCATTTGCAGAAAGTTTTACTGAAAAAGTGGATGATACGCTTGGACATAAAATTTTCACGCTTAACGAAGATTTTGGCGTTTCCTGTATTTTTGAAGTCATTGATCCTGTCAAATTCCCGAACATTATTGAATATGATCAACCAGCATTGATTTTACTAGATGTTATCTATCGGGAAGAGCAATTTAAAAAACTCCCTTATGAAGCCCTCGAAAAAATCGCTGAATTTTTGCAGGTGCCCTATTCTAAAGAAATTGCCGTTCTTCATAATGATTCTGAATTTATGGCATTCTTAAAACAAGCTGAAACCCAAGAACATGCCGGCTATATTTTTGAAGATCAAAATCACTTTATCGTGAAATATAGAACACCCTATTATCAGGCATGGACATTGATGAATGGCGTTCTGCAAACAATTTTAGAGGGAAGAAATAAACGTTTCCCCTCTGATTTACTGCGTCTCTACCGTAAATACCCAAATTATTTTACAGAAGAACGCCAAATCCTTTTACGGGGCTTTTACGATTATCTCGATCACCTTCCCAAAAATATCCTCGCTCAAGGCCTCATCGCCGTCCGCAAAAGATATTTTGACGAGGCGTAATTTTTCTTAAAAAACTTAGAGAAACTTCTTGATTCAGGCGCAAAAATCGCTTGAGGATGAGGATGCACTACTATTCATTTGCACATTTCATGCAAGAATAAATTACGTAAATGAATGGAATTTTAAATGGAAAGTAAAAATACATATTGGAATATTTTTTCACACGAAGCCTTTAAAAATATCCCACCCAACTCCAAAGAGGAAATTTTTAAACGTGTTAAAGAAGTATTTAACTATAAGCCAAAAGTTGCGATTTTAGGCAAAACAGGCGTTGGAAAATCCACTCTCATCAATGCTCTTTTTGGATACAAAATAACCAAAACATCTGCCATAAGTGCTTGCACACGTGAAGTTGAGCTATCATGATCGTGGAAATATAATATTTTGTGATGTTCCCGGTATCGGAGAAACCCAAAGTCGAGATGAAGATTATATCCCTCTATATCAATCTCTTTTTACAGAATGTGACTTAATTATTTGGGTTATTAAAAGTGATGATCGTGCCTATGCCGAAATCCAAAAAACTCTGAGAGAAGTTAACTCTGAAACACCTCTTATGTTTGCCTTAAGCAATGCTGATAAAATTGCTCCTACTAAAGGTTGGAATTGGGAAACAATGCAACCAAGCTTAGAACAAGAAACAAATCTAAAACTTAAAGAACATGAAGTTTCTAAAGAACTCAAAATTTCTACGAACAATATTGTCGCTTTTGCTTGCGATGATGAAAATGAAAATAGAAACTATAATCTTAAAGTTTTATTAGAAAAAATAATGCTTTTGCTACCTAATAAAACAAAAGCCTCCTTTTATAAGGCAACTTCTGAAGAAGCAAAAAGTGAAGAATCTAAACGAACCACACAAAAAGGCACTTTAGATTATATCTTTGAAAACCTAGGGAAAATTGTAGCGCCTTTTGTTCCTCTTGTTAGTAAGCTTGTTGTTGAAGTCCTGACAGAAAAAGATTCCTTAAAGAAAATTTTTGATACTGGTTTAGAGTTTTTCAAGAAGTTCTCTAAATAATCCCCCCCCCTTTCCCTTTTTCATGCTCTCCTCTTGAAGAATAAATTGAGTTGGTTATTGTTTTTTTGAGTTTGATTGTTTTTATTGTGCTTGGAAAGCAAAAAGCCCTTAAGGTGAGTACCTTAAGGGCTTTTTTAAATGATGTGACTGAGTAGCGGGGGGCGACCTACTTTTCCGCGTCTTGAGACGAAGTATCATTGGCGCTGAGGGGTTTAACCATCGAGTTCGGGATGGGATCGGGTTTGGGACCCTCGCCATAACCCCCCGCTGCTGCGTCACATCAGGTGAATGGGATAGAAGAGATAAGAGAGATTGAGAAAGTTTTGAATGATGTTTGTATGTTGAATACAAAGCTGGAGAGGTCTGGGGGATTAGTATCCGTAAGCTTCATTCATTGCTGAACTTTCACACCGGACCTATTAACGTTGTGGTCTTCAACGCCCCAAAAAGACCTTATCTTAAGGCTGGTTTCCCGCTTAGATGCTTTCAGCGGTTATCCATTCCGAACTTGGCTACCCAGCCATGCCACTGGCGTGACAACTGGTTCACTAGAGGTTCGTTCATTCCGGTCCTCTCGTACTAGGAACAAATCCTTTCAAGTCTTAACGCCCACGGCAGATAGGGACCGAACTGTCTCACGACGTTCTAAACCCAGCTCACGTACCACTTTAATCGGCGAACAGCCGAACCCTTGGGACCTGCTTCAGCCCCGGGATGTGATGAGCCGACATCGAGGTGCCAAACCTCCCCGTCGATGTGAACTCTTGGGGGAGATCAGCCTGTTATCCCTAGAGTACCTTTTATCCGTTGAGCGATGGCCCTTCCACAAGGAACCACCGGATCACTATGGCCGACTTTCGTCTCTGCTCGAGCTGTCACTCTCACAGTCAGGCAGGCTTATGCCATTGCACTCAAAATCCGATTTCCAACCGGACTGAGCCTACCATCGCGCGCCTCCGTTACATTTTAGGAGGCGACCGCCCCAGTCAAACTGTCCACCATGCAGGGTCCTGGCCCATGCTAAATAGGCTCAGTTAGACAACAGAAACATTCAGGGTGGTATTTCAACAATGACTCCCTTAAAGCTGGCGCCTTAAGTTCATAGTCTCCCACCTATCCTACACAAAATATTTCTGGTGCCACTGCAAAGCTACAGTAAAGGTTCATAGGGTCTTTCCGTCTGACCGCGGGTACCCCGCATCTTCACGGGGAATTCAATTTCGCTGAGTCGATGCTGGAGACAGCGGGGAAGTCGTTACGCCATTCGTGCAGGTCGGAACTTACCCGACAAGGAATTTCGCTACCTTAGGACCGTTATAGTTACGGCCGCCGTTTACCGGGGCTTCAATTCAATGCGCTAACATCTCCTCTTAACCTTCCGGCACCGGGCAGGCGTCAGGCCCTATACGTCATTTCTCAATTTCGCAGAGCCCTGTGTTTTTACTAAACAGTCGCTACCCCCTGGTCTGTGCCACCATAATAAGGTTGCCCTCATTATGGCCTTGCTTCTTCCGAAGTTACGCAAGCATTTTGCCTAGTTCCTTCAGCATCGTTCTCTCAAGCGCCTTGGTATGCTCTACCTGTCCACCTGTGTCGGTTTAGAGTACGGTCTATACGCTAGGGCTATTTCCTGGAACACTCCAAAAGCCTATTCAATCCATTAAGAATAAACAACATATCGTGTCCGTCACCACTAGCAGGCTCAGGAATATTAACCTGATTCCCATCGATTACGGCTTTCGCCCTCACCTTAGGGGCCGGCTCACCCTGCGCGGATTAACCTGGCGCAGGAAACCTTGGACTTTCGGCGAAAGTGTCTCTCACACTTTTTATCGCTACTCATGTCAGCATTCGCACTTCCAATACCTCCAGCTAACCTCACGGTTAACCTTCATCAGCCTATGGAACGCTCCGCTACCACGTACATTCCCATGATAAAGAATGCACATCCGCGTCTTCGGTAGACAACTTTAGCCCCGTTACATTTTCGGCGCAGAAACTCTTAAGTTTAGACCAGTGAGCTATTACGCTTTCTTTAAAGGATGGCTGCTTCTAAGCCAACCTCCTGGCTGTCCTGGAGTTTCCACTTCCTTTCACACTTAGTTGTCATTTGGGGACCTTAGACGGCGGTCAGGGCTGTTTCCCTCTCCACAATGGACCTTAGCACCCACTGTGTGTCTGCTATGCTCTACTCATCGGCATTCGAAGTTTGATTGAGGTTGGTAAGACGGTGAGTCCCCCTAGCTCATTCAGTGCTCTACCTCCAATGGTAATACATAACGCTCTACCTC
>CP039459.1:1427500-1450000 GCA_004843165.1 Acetobacteraceae bacterium | reverse complement strand
ATCAACAATCCCCAAATGCAACGCATAGCCTCCGAAGAATGTCATTAAAATCCCAAAAATCGGCATTAAAAAGCATCCTGTCAAAATACAAATTTGCGCAATTAACGGTATCTTAGCCAACAGTCTGGAACCACCGATTCCCAGCATCTCTGCACTCTCTTTATTAGGGCGAAACCAAACCACTAATCGCCAAATTGTAAAGAGCAAAACCAAGATACCTAAAGGCTGGTGCCAATGAACAAGGTTAATTTCTGCCGTTGTTCCTTTTAAGAAAATAAGGCTTCCCATGAGATAAATAGCAAGGATTAGGCTTGCAACAATCCAATGCACCACACGATTCATAAACATTTCTTCTAACTTGCCTTTCCGGCTTTTTTCTGAGTTTCTTTATCCAAAGTCACTTCATCACCAACAAAAATTCTATTTTTCTCCGCAGAACCACCTGCCAATTCGAGCGTCCATTTTACAGGCTCTGAAGAACTAATATCTCTTTCACTGTGCGGAACAGTATTTTCCTCAATACCGACAACACGTCCTAAAGGGGACACAAAAATCATATCAAGTGGCACTAATGTATTACGCATCCACATATGTGAAATCTGAGGCGCTTCCCAAACGAACAGCATACCACCATCTTCAGGAACCGTCTCCCTAAACATTTCTCCAGCTTCCTGCTCTTCTGAGGTGACTGCCATTTCAACTTGAAAATGTTGCGCTTTCCCTGTCGGGGAAGTAATGGTCAGTCCTTCTTTTGGCAAGATTGGCTGCGCTGTTCTAGGCGAAGCGCATGCCATTTCTGCAAAAATAAGTCCGGAAACTCCGACAATAGAAAGAACTGTTTGTTTGAAATTAAAGAACATTATGTTTCTCGTCTCCCCATTGGTATTTTATTGAAAAAAAGGATTTTCCGCTTTTTCCGCTTTCACAGAAGTTGGCATACCATGCCCTGGAAAGACATGGGTTTCATCCGGCAGGGTAAAGATTTTTTCACGAATGCTTTTTAATAGCGCCTTGCCATCGCAATAATCAAAATCACTTCGCCCAACCGTACCTCTAAACAGCGTATCCCCTGTAATCAGGCGCTTCCCTATTTTATCATAAAAAACCATATGGCCCGGCGTATGTCCGGGAATATGCCGCACCTCGAAATCATACCCACCGAATTCAATCACATCCCCATCTTTGAGCCAATGATCCGGTATAATATTATCGCCCCCATCAACACCGCAATATTCTCCCTGCCCTGCGATATCCGATAATAAGAAGGCATCTTCTTTTCCCGGACCATATACAACCGGCATTTCCGACTGGTGACGTGTTAATCTAATCAAATCAATCAATCCAGCGGCACCACCAGCATGATCAAAATGTCCATGTGTAAGCAGAATTTTTTCAACAGGGCGACCATCAAGCGCATCTAAAATTTTTGCAATATCTCCCCCCGGATCAATCACCAGCGCCTTCCCTTCTTTCGAAAAAAAGATGCTGCAATTTTGCCGTAACGCTGTCACGGGAAGAATCTGCATCTCCAGGCCATTCTTTCCGAGTTGAGTTGTTTGCGGCATTTTTTTCTCCTGTCTCAATAGGTTCTAAAGATGAATATAAGGGCTTTAAGTGTCAAAAATCAGTCTTTTCTATCACTAAAACAGAACTTTCTTTTTTTTGCCATGCGTTTTAAGAAATTAGGAACAATATTCTATGAATTCTAGGACTGGCATCTGATACCTATGTTTTTACCCTCCCGATTTTTCTTTCGGTTGCTGGCAACGGCCTCTCTCACACTCCTTTCTCTAAATTTATCGGTTGCATCGGCGCAAGAAACAAAAACAGCCTCGAAGAAACCGGTTCCCGCACAGATTAAAACAAAAACAACGACGCATACAGTACCGCATAAAGCGGCATATACAGCCGCCCATCACAGCAATAAAATGTGCAAAGCAACGGCTGCCCCAAAAACAAATCGACAACACACAACCTACCATCACAAAGAAAAAATCTTACAATGTGTAGGCTATGTGCATCTTGCAGCCCCTAACTTTAAGATCCGTGGAGATGCCCATACATGGTGGAAACACGCAGATGAGCAGAATTATGTCAAAGGGCATACACCAGAACCAGGATCCGTTCTCAGCTTTCGCGCAACAAAGAAAATGGTCTACGGGCATGTTGCCATGGTGCGCTCTCAAGAAGATGACCGCACCATCCGCATTGATCACGCCCATTGGGGAATCAACGGTATTGATCACAATATCCGCTGCGTCGATGTTTCTGAAAAAAATGACTGGACTGCCGTCCGTGTTGCCCTTCGCAGCAACGAAAAACTGTTAGGCAGTGTCTATCCAACCAATGGCTTTATTTATCCTTGGACAAAGGAAGAGGTTGAGGCACAGGAAAAACAGATTAAAGAAAAGCCTTTTGGGAATCGTCCAACGGCTCATGTTAAATTCAAACTGCCGAACTAGATATTAAAAGCTTTTTATTCTGGCCGGTCTTCCCGATGATAGGGGTGGCCAGCCAGAATAGATTGCGCCCGAAAAATCTGTTCGATTAACATGACACGCACGAGCATATGCGGCCAGGTCATTTTTCCAAGCGACAAACTAAAATTTGCACGATCCATCATGGCACGATCTAAGCCCTGTGCCCCACCAATGATAAAACGTAGATTTTTGCCTGTTTCCTGCCAAGAGCGCATTTTCTCCGCCAAAGCAGGACTATCGAGATTCTTACCGCCCCAATCCAACACAATAACCAGCTCATCGTCCTTACAACTTTCCAAAAGGGCTGTGTTTTCACGATGTTTCTGCTCTGCGTTGGAAGTACCCCCAACATTGATTTCTTTAATTTCAAGTTTGGGGCGCAAGCGTGTTTGATAGCGTTTAAAAAGGGACTCTTCTGGCGTTCCACGCATTTTTCCAATGGCAGAAAGTGCCATTGACTGACTCATGCGACAGCGACCGTTTCGCCTACTTTTTCAAAAGCAGAACTCCAGATTTTTTCAATGGAATAAAGATCACGTTTTTCTGGAACAAGAAGATGAACAACAATATCGCCGCCATCTAAGACAATCCAGCCACTATCTGTTTCCAAACCTTGAATAGAACTTTCTTCCCCCCATTCTTTGAAAAGGGATTTCAAGTGGTACGCCATCGCAACAAGTTGACGTTGGGAATCACCCCCGGCGATAATCATTCTTTGCGCAAAATCAGATTGTTTTCCGATATCCAATGTCACAATATCGGAGGCCTTATCATCATCCAGGCTTTCCTCAATTTGTGCAATACGATCATTCATACTGATTTTACGGTCGATTTTTGTCATTCCTGACGATGCTCCTCATTACATTATTTTATAAAGAATAAATCATTTAGGACTATATGCCCAATTTTTACTTTTCCAACGCTAATTTTCGAATTTCCGTTGAGGAAAGATCAACCTCTCTCCCATGAAGAAAAACCCAGTCCGGTGCCCCTTTCTCTCCTAATGTTCCCGCCTTGTACTCCGGCCTTTGCCAACGGCGCATCCAAGAGGCGGAAGAGGATTTCAAAGCCTCTTTATTACATCCGGGTCGCGCACAAACTGCAATAGGAATTTTTTGAATTAAGTCCCGTCCACGATACCAATGACACAGATCAGGCAAATTATCTGCCCCAATCAGCCAAGTAAAAGAAATTTTAGGAAAATGCTTCTGAAGATGTTGAACCGTTAAAAAGGTCTTTTTCGTTCCAAAGCGCTGCTCAATATCCGTTGCAATAATTTTACGGCCATCTGCCAATTTTTTAGCAGAGGCCAAACGCTCTGCAAAAGGTGCCATCCCTTTAGATGGTTTAAAGGGATTTTGCGGCGAAACCATAAGCCAAATCTGATCTAAGTTCAGAGATTTTAAAGCACGCCTAGCAAGAGAAATATGGCCAACATGGGCAGGGTTAAAAGATCCCCCAAGAATTCCAACCCGCATTTCTTTTACCTCAGCTCGCCTGCGAACGCTACAGATTACACGTTAAAGCGGAAATGTAGAATATCGCCATCCGCAACGACATATTCTTTCCCTTCAATCCGTGCTTTACCAGCCTCTTTTGCACCTGCCTCCCCATTGCCATCCACATAATCCTGATATGCAATGGCTTCACAGGCAATAAAGCCACGCTCAAAATCATTGTGAATAACAGCGGCAGCCTGTGGGGCTTTTGTGCCTTCCGTAATGGTCCAAGCTCTTGTTTCTTTAGGACCGACTGTAAAATAGGTTTTAAGTCCTAAAAGCTTATATCCTGCTTCAATCACCTGATCGAGACCAGACTGAGAAAGACCTAAATCATTCAAAAATTCGGCACGATCTTCCAACGGAAGTTGACTCACCTCAGCTTCAATCGCTGCGGAAACCACAACAATTCCAGCCCCTTCTTCTGCCGCTTTGGCACGGACTTTTTCAACAAAAGGATTATTTGCTGCCTCATCGCCGGAAATCTCGTCTTCACCAACATTGCAGACATAGAGAACCGGTTTTGTCGTCATCAACTGCAATTGTGCGATTTCTTTCTCTTTACCTTCAATTTTTGCCGCTCTTGCGGGCTTACCATCTCGGAGGGCTTCTAAAAGAGGAGCCGCAAGCTCAAGCTGTTCTTTGGAAACACGATCACCGCCCTTAGCTCTTTTTTCCCAGCCTGTAATGCGTTTTTCCAGGCTTTCTAAATCAGCGAGCATGAGTTCCGTTTCAATAATTTCTGCATCACGCAAAGGATCAACACTGCCCTCAACATGCGTCACATCACCATTTTCGAAGCAACGCAGAACGTGAATAATTGCATCCACCTCACGAATATTGGCCAAGAATTGGTTTCCGAGCCCTTCCCCCTTGGAAGCGCCACGTACCAAACCCGCAATATCGACGAACTCCAAGCTGGTCGGAAGAATTTTTTGAGATTTACCAACTTTGCACAAAATTTCTAAACGAGCATCAGGCACTGCCACACGGCCGACATTTGGCTCAATCGTACAAAAGGGATAATTAGCCGCCTGTGCCCCGACTGTTGCTGTAAGGGCATTAAATAAGGTTGATTTTCCGACATTAGGCAACCCCACAATTCCACAGTTAAACCCCATGTCTTAGTTCTCCTTAAATTTATCGTGTGATTTAGTTTGATGTTTTAGATTTTCGTGCTGTTTTCAAGGCATTTGCCAAAGCATTATCGCTATTCTGTGCCTGATGCTCAAAGATAAATTTTTGTTTCTCAACAATCTTTTTTTCTTTTTCATGGAGCACTTTTGCGTCTCTAATAGCTTTTTCAAGTGCCGCACCCTCTAATTTTTTTTCTTTAACCGGCGCCCCTGCCCAATGCGACGCATGTTCAGCAAGTTTTGTTGCCAGCATATCCGGTTTTCCCTGCGCAATCGCAGAACATTCATCTGAAAGATAATCCAACCATGTCGAAAGATCTTTCCGCTGATCCTCTGGGAAATTTCCCATAACATAAGAAACAACAAGGGCACGGTCGCCCGGGTGTCCAACCCCTAAACGGATACGCCAATAATCAGGCTTTCCGGAAAGATCACGAATGGAACGAAGGCCATTATGCCCTGCGATCCCCCCACCTTTTTTAACCCGACACTTTCCCCACGGCAAATCCATTTCATCATGGAAGACAAAAATATCCTCGTGGGACAATTTATAAAATTGCATCGCTGGCACCACAGAGCGGCCAGAGAGATTCATAAAGGTAAGAGGTTTTAGAAGCAAAATAGACTCGCCGTCAATTTTCCCTTCTGCAACCTCTCCATTAAAACGGGCACGCCATGGCGAAAAGCCATGACGTTCCGCAATGCGATCTAGAGCCATAAAGCCGATATTATGCCGATGAAGGCGATAATTGCTTCCAGGATTTCCAAGACCTACCCAAAGTTGCATTTGATTAGCCTTCAGCAGCTTCAGCAGCAGGGGCTTCTTCAGTTTCTTCTTCAGACTCTTCGCTACTTGGTGCTGAGATGCTGAGAATCACAAGATCTTCAATATCATCGACGGGTTTAACGCCTTCAATGCCTTTGAGATCTTCCCAACGAAGATTGTCACCAATTTCAAGTGCTTCAACATCTGCTGTGAAGTGCTCTGGAATATGTTCCACATCAACTTCGACTTCAACAAAGTGACGGATAACGTTGACAACGCCACCAAGTTTCACACCGGCGCATGTCTCTTCGTTTTCGATAACGACCGCAACCTGGACGTGAACTTTCTGACCTGGGCGCATACGTTGCAGATCAATATGCAAAGGCGCATCTGTCACTGGGTGAAACTGAATTTCACGCATCAACACAGGCTGACGGGCACCGCCAAGATGCACTTCATACAGACGAGACTGCCAACCACCACGGTGAAGCTCTTTATCAATGATACGAGGATCAATTTCAAATAAAGCGGGTTCTTTGCCACCGCCATAAATGACACCAGGGACTTT
This sequence comes from Acetobacteraceae bacterium, assembly GCA_004843165.1. NCBI lineage: Bacteria > Pseudomonadati > Pseudomonadota > Alphaproteobacteria > Acetobacterales > Acetobacteraceae > Acetobacteraceae bacterium. Next base: position 1,443,551 of record CP039459.1, on the reverse strand, counting down.
TCCTGCACGTCTCACAGCGCGGGCTGCCCCCTTACCTGCTTTCTCACGCTTGGAAACTTCAAGTTTCTGCATTTCTGCCACGTTATATACTCCGTCATTTTATTATGGTGCTTATTTTTATAAGACACATAATGGAATCAAAAAATTATCAATAAAAAAGGCCGAACCTCCAGGGGTGTCCGTACCTTACAGATTTATACTGCCTTGATAAGATAACATGCCTTACGGGAAAAATGATTCTTTTTCAATCTTTTCCAAATAGGACAGTTCCTTATAGCCTATGCTTTGATAAAGGAAAACTGCCGGCCTGCAACAGAAATTTCCCCTTCTCCCTTGAGACTTGCACGGCGATAGCTCCAAAAATGCGAATCCGAGCAAGTATCAAAACCTGAAACGGAAATTTTACCAATTTTGTTTTTGGCTAAACGGTGAAAACAATAACCTGGCAAGTCAAAATGATATTTTCCCTTTTGAGCACTTTGAAAGATCCAAGGCGAAGCATCTGGATCTTGTGCGTAAATTTTCTCGACCATATCGTCTGAAATCTCATAAGAGGAGGAGGTAATACAGGGGCCAATCGCCGCAAGAATTTCCTGAGCCCCAAGCGCCTTCATGGCCTCGATACCTGCCTCAATCACGCCACTCACAGCACCTAACCAACCGGCATGAAGTGCTGCAACAATATTTTTCCCTTTTGCCGTTTGGCTGCTTAAGAGCAAAGGCGCACAATCGGCCGTCACAATGGCAGGAATAATATCCTTACAATCTGTTACAACCCCGTCTCCCTCTTCGGAAAAAGGCTCTATTAAAGCATCACCATCTCGAATTATTTTCACTTTCGTGCCGTGAACCTGTTTCATTGCCTGAACGGGAAGACCCTCTATCTGCCAGACCCGCCGCTGCCCCTCCCTGACAAAATAAGCCGGCGATGATAACGGATATTGTTCAAAAAGGCTTTCTGTAACGACTTCCAAAGGTGGAAGCCCCGCCTTTATTGTTCCAAATCCGTGGGTTTGCGGCAATAAGTCTGATGTCACAAAAGCTGGGAAACGCATAAATCCTACCTATCAAATGAAGCTTCTTTTTCGATAGAAACATTTTTTTTTCTTAATTCCGCCCAATTTTCAGGAAGCGGCGAAAGACTATCGCCATCAAAAGGCGGATGACGCAAGGCATTTACAATCATATAGATCCCAAACAGAGCCATTGGCACAGACAGCACCTGCCCCATTGTCACACCACCTGCCAAAAAGCCGATATTCCAATCCGGTTCACGGAAAAGTTCACAGAACATTCTTGCCAACGCATAGCATGTCAAAAACAAACCTGCGGTAAATCCCGGACGAGAGCGAAAATAAGGTCTTGAAATCGAGAAGAGAAGGATTGAAAACAGTAAGAGGCCTTCTGTAAGCGCTTCATAAATTTCAGACGGATGGCGCGGTAGGGAATCAACATGCGGATAAATCATTGCCCATGGCAGTCCCTGCATCTCTACGGGGCGTCCCCATAACTCGCCATTAATAAAATTTGCACAGCGCCCTAATCCTAAGCCGATAGGAATCAGCGTCACGACACGATCTGCCAAAGCCAAGAAACTAAGCTTTTCACGGTACGTAAACCATGTCAGTGCCAAAACGACACCAAGGCAGCCGCCATGGAAAGACATACCGCCACTCCAAACGACCAAAATTTCTAAAGGGTGACTGAGATAAAAAAGAGGCTGATAACATAAAACATATCCAAGACGCCCTCCTAAAATAACGCCTAAAATGGCGTAAAAAAGGAAATCATCTACCTGTTTTCTAGTCGCAGCGACCGGACGTAAAGCGCATAATTTTTGCGCAATAGGCATCGCCAGCATAAAGGCGGCCATGTAAGCCAAACCATACCAACGAACGGCAAACCAAAGAAGGGTCACAGAAAGCGGATGCATCCCCAGCATCGGAACCGGGACATGGAAAGCAACAGGGTCAAACTCTGGAAAAATTAAGGGTGATGACATGCTTTAAAAATAAATCCCTGAAATAAATGAGCCAAAAAATATTTTAAAATGGAATGAGGTTACAGATTTTTCTCTTCTGTCAGCAGGTATCCCTGTACATATTCTTTAATGCCCTGCTCCAGAGAAGTGAACTCAAAAGAATAACCTTGCTGGCGTAAAAGCCTTAAATCGGCCTGTGTAAAATTCTGGTACTGATTTTTAAGCTGCGCTGGCACCTCAATAAATTCAATATCTTCTGGGACACCAAATTCTCTACAAAGACATTGAGCCATTTCTAAAAAGGAACGCGCCTTCCCTGTTCCCGCATTAAATAAACCACTCTTGGTAGGATGCTGAAAAAACCACAGCAAGAGCTGCACAATATCTCCGACCCAGACAAAATCCCTTAATTGACCGCCATCTGGAATGCCAACACCTGTTGATTTAAAGAGGCGGGGCCTTTTTCCTAATCGAATAGTTTTTGCAATCTGACAAGCAACCGACTGCATTGCACCTTTATGATATTCATTCGGCCCATAAACATTAAAAAATTTCAGCCCAACCCATTGCGGCGGCACGGGTCTTTTTTCAGCCAGCTCCCGTGCAATCCAAAGGTCGAAAGATTGCTTTGTCCAGCCATAAAGATTTAGAGGACGTAAATGTTCAATCTTATCCATTCCATCAACAAAATCCTCTGGCACAGCAGCTCCACCATAAGTTGCGGCCGAAGAAGCGTAGAGAAAAGGAATATTGCCCTGCGCACAAAAGCGCCATAATTTTTGAGAAAACGAAACATTATTATGCCATGCCAAATCGCCATCTCTCACTGTAGTGGCACTAATGGCACCCAAATGAAAAATACCCTGCACGGTACCGTTTGGAAGGCCGTTTAGAAAATCCATGGCCTGATCGGGATCAATGATTTGATCAGGCGGATGGGATTGAAGGTTTTTCCACTTTCCCCCATCCCGTAATCTATCTATGACAATTGTTCGAAATCCCCTTGCCGCCAAAGCAGCTTGAAGACAGGAGCCGATAAATCCGGCACCACCAGTGACGATAAGCATAGACACTGTTATACTCATGTTTTCATATCTCTGCCTAGTCTGGCGTCCTTATCTTCAGCCCTTTGTAAATATTTCTAAAGGGTCTTTTTACAGTGCGAAATGGATATAAAACGACAATGAAATCCCGTATTTTAAACGATCTGGCTGGTGTTGCCGGTGCCGCTTATTCTGTTGCCAACGGTGTTCGAGAAGAAGTCAAAACAATTGCCAAAAATCAAGTAAGCGAGCTCAGCGCTCGCCTGGATCTTGTGCCTCGCTCTGAACTGGATTCAGTCGAAATTTTAGCCCTTCGTACCAAAGAAGAATCTGAAAATTTGAAAGCACAATTAACAGCCACGCAAAATCTTGTAAGAGAGCTTCAGGAACGTATTAGAATCCTTGAAGCAATCATTACCGAGTAATATTAATCCGCCATATAATTAAAAGACAAAAACAGGTTTTCAATGACATCTTCCACGCCCCTCAACGATAAAAATCTAAACACACCCCAGCGCCCACTTATCCTTATGGTCGGCTGTGGACGGATGGGTAGTGCGATGCTGGACGGGTGGATAAAAGCAAATCTCCCTTTTGATTTTGCCATTTTAAAACGCACGGCGCCCAAAGATCTTCCAACGAATATCCAACTATTTTTAAATCCTAAAGCGCTTCACAAGCTCCCAAAAGTGCCGGATATGATCGTTTTGACAGTCAAACCCAATATGGCAAAACAGGTTTTGGCAGATATTTCCGAAGTTCTAACACCAGAAAAACTTTCGAAATCTTGTATTCTTTCGGTCCTCGCAGGCATCACAACCAAACAACTCTCAACTTTTGCCCATGGAACACCTGCAATTGTCGCCATGCCAAATATTGCAGCGCAGCTTCAAGTTTCTGCCAGTAGCCTTTTCATTCCAACAACAATTTCAGCAGCGCATAAAGCACTTGCCATTCAACTTGTCGAGGGTTTCGGCAGCGCTGTCCTTTTACAAAAAGAAGAGGAAATTAAACCTGCTATCGGACTTGCCGGCTCTGGTTCCGCTTATGTCTTCCTTCTTGCAGAACTTCTTGAAAAAGCGGGCATTGCAAATGGACTAGGAAAAAAAGAAGCAGAACAACTCTCCAGAGACATGATTTATGGGGCAGGTATTTTACTCAAAAAGAGTTCTGCAACAGCTACTGCTCTGCGTGAACAAGTTACCAGCCCCAATGGGACAACGGCGGCGGCACTTAATGTGCTTATGGCGCAGGAAAATTGGCCGAATGCCATTGAAAAAGCCGTCAAAGCAGCAATTAAGCGCGCCCAAGAACTCTCTGATGAGGGCTAATCTCCTGAGTCTACAGCCCCTGATGGCAAGGAACGAATATGACAAATATCGAAACAGAATTTGAAGATTTTGAAAGCCATAAAGAAAATTGGGACGATTTTGATATTTCTCAAGACTCTGCATCTATTTCAAATGAATTTTCTGACTTTAACGAGAATGCCTTAAAACAGCACCTGCATAGCCAAGAAGCTTACCAAGAGTTTTCTTTGGCTTTCCTAGAGGCTTCCATGGCGCTGGCGGCGGAAAAAGGTTGGCACGGTTTCACCCTCAATGACGTGGCCCAAGAAGCGAATATTCCGCTCTCTTGGGTACGGGAACATATTCCGACAAAAACGGTACTCTCCAAAAGGCTGAATCGTCACATTGACAGCTTTACCTTTCGTGAAAGTGACACGCTTAGTAGCCCCTCCCTGAGAGAAAATCTCTTTGATTTAATGATGCGCCGCTGTGATGGCTTACAAGCCTACCGCCAAGGTTTCCTTGCACTTCTATCGGCAATCCCTCTCACCCCCCCATTGGCCGCAAGCTTTGCTGCCGGCAATGTCGAATCCATTACTTGGATCGCCGATGTCGCAGGTCTTAACCGTAGCGGTGTGAAAGGTTTTATCCGCCTGCAGGCACTCGGTATTCTTTGGGCCAAGATTTTGCGTATCTGGGCAAAAGATCAGAGCGAAGAGCTCGAAGAGACAATGACGGCACTCAATGACGGCTTAAATAAATTAGAAGCATATAATCTGCTCAAACCTGTTATAGCGCTCTAAAACAAAAAAAATAAAAAAAATTCTCTCTCCCCCTTTACGAGAACCATGAGAACACTGTAAAAGATGCTCATATCTTCTCTCTGAGAGAGAATAATGTTCATACCCTATCTTTTATCGGTGAACTTTTCATCGTTGAACGATAAAGTAGGATAGTGGGGTGTAGCCAAGCGGTAAGGCAGCGGATTTTGATTCCGCCATGCGGAGGTTCGAATCCTCCCACCCCAGCCATTTTCATACATAAATAATTTTCCATATTCTAGAGATCATAGGAAATAGGCATTTATAGACCTTTTCCTATCTCTCTGATGTATATTTTATTTATTCTAAACCCCTCAAAAAATGGGCTTTAGAGGATGATTTTAAAATTTTTATTTTTTAAATAACTTCCTCACGGACTTCTTCTTTAAAATCTATTCCGTCATAATACCCCAATCAGCTTCCCTATTCAGCAAGGAGATTCTTGAATCTGATGCCTAACATTTCGCATTTAAAATCCACCCAACAGCATCATTATGGGGAAAAAAATTGTTTTGAAACACGCCAAGATAAGGCCGATAGCGCCACCCTTATTCCTACTCATGAACTTGACCGTATGCACCGTATTCTAGGGATTGTTTCCCGCCTATCCTTTGGCGTTGCCAGTATCGCCCTTATCCTTTTAGCGTATGTCCTCCTCTTTTATGGCATACGGGATCTCTATCTTTTTTTAATACATCCCAGCCCTCACGATGATATTAAAAATATTATTCTTCGCACCGTCAGCTATGTGGTGGTTGCCATTGCCGTTTTTGACGTCTCTAAATTCTTTATTGAAGATGAAGTTATTAAGGATTCCGATAAATTAAGTGAATGGCAAATTCGCAATAGCCTTAGTAAATTTATTACCACTGTCATTATCGCCGTCTTTGTTGAAGGACTTGTCGGTATTTTTGAAGAAGGTATCGGCGGCGGTATTAAAGTGCTCTACCCCGCAGCTTTACTTGTCGTTGGCTCTTTAATCGTTTTTATCATGGGGGTTTATCAGAAGATGACCCGCAATGTGCTTCTTGCTGAACGAAAAAGACTCAATCTACAACGTTTAAAGATTGCGAAAGATCAGCAGGATAGAATTACACAAAAAGCAGAAAAAAATCTATAATTCTGCAAAAAAAGGGAGAACTAAAAGTTCTCCCTTTTTAAAAATCTTATTTTCGGCGAGAAGCACAAATTTTTCTGCCAATAAATAAAATCAACAATACAATAGCAATAAGTCCAATTTTAGATTTAAGCTTTGCACAGCAGGAACTTTTCGTTTCAAAATCTTCTGAATGAAAATCTTTTAAATTTTCCAATTCCTCTAACAAAATATCCTCTGCAGATTCCTTACCCATTGCACCGGCAACAGCGCTTTCAATGCTATCATGAATATTAACAGCGTTATTTTCTTCTATCTGAGACATATCTATCCTTAAAATGATGGTATTTCTATAATGGCGAAAGAACACGCTCAAAAGCTTTTGACTCTCGTAACGGCGTGATACTCTCACTCTCTCCGCTGAACAGCAAGCTTTTTAGATCGGAGAATGTGCAAAAAAGAGCTTTATGGCAAAATAAAGCAATGCGATACCAGCAATACGATCAATCCAAACAACCCCTTTCCCTTCTTTAATCCACGAAGAGACTAATTGAGAAGCTAAGGCTAAGATCGTAAAGATTGAAAAAGCCACAAGCATTTGAATCAAAGTTAAAATGAATGTGAATAACTTAATATCTGCACCTTGCGGAATAAAGCTTGGGAAAATAACAAGAAACAAAACGCCAATCATTGGATTAAGTAGATTGGTCACGACACCCTGATAATATCCCTGCTTAAAAGAAACCTGCCCTCCTATCTCCTCCCTTTTAAGAGGCTCTGCTGTCGAAAGAATGTCTTCTGATCGACTTAAAAGCAAACGAATGCCTAAATAAGTCAAATATAAAGTCCCACCCCACTTTAGAAGGGTAAAAGCTTCTTTAAAATGGAAAAGAAGCGCACTCAGCCCCAAAATAGTTGCGATCCCCCAAATCAGCTGAGAAGTCACAATACCAAAAATAACACCAAAAGCGGAACTTTTACCATTCCTCGTTGCTGAGCGTAATACCAAAAGCATATCAGGGCCCGGAGCTGCCGCTAAAAAGATGGAAGCAAGGGTATAAGCGAATAAAGAAGAGATAATTGAGGAAGTCATTGGATTCTATCTTACAATCTAAAGAAGACGACAGTTTAGAGAATTTTTTAAGGGATTAAAGTAAAAAAATCTCTAACATTCTGATTAAGGACAACCGAGAGGTATCTCTGCTTCTGCTCTAATAATCTCATTGAATACTATTCTTTTATTTAGATTATTACTTTACTTATTAGAGGATATGCCCTAAAGACTTACACTACCTACTTTAAATTATTGTAAGTCCAAACTTTAATTATCCTTAATGTTCCTGCTTAGAAGGGAAGAAATTGTGAACGCTGAATATACTGATAAAATAAACGCTCATAACGCTTCGAATACTGAATTAAGAGAACTCACCACAGAAATTGTCAGCGCCTACGTGACTGCACATCAAGTTCCTGTCGAAAATCTCTCTCGTCTCATTAGTGAAGTTTACACAGCGCTAGAAGCCAGTGGCCAAGGTGTTTCAACGCCACGCACAAAACTCAATCCTGCTGTTGATCCAAAAAAGTCCGTTTTTCCTGATTATATTATCTGTCTGGAGGATGGCAAAAAATTAAAACTTCTCAGACGCCATCTCAAATCTGTCTATAATATGACACCGGATGAATACCGTGTCCGTTGGTCCCTGCCTGCGAGCTACCCAATGGTTGCGCCTAACTATGCAAAACAACGCTCGCAACTAGCCCAAAAAATCGGTCTTGGCCGCCAGAAAAAATAAAATATTCTGCTTTTTGTACAAACCCTCTTGCGAAAATATTTTCTTTGCAAGAGGGTTTTTATTACGCCATCGAAGATTTAGTGCGCATTTGATAAAAGCGCAGAGGCACCAATCAAATCTTTTTCAAAATGATCTTGCCCATCCTCATAATCTGAACAGCCGTCACTTGCTTTCACTGTGCGAATTTTTCCCTGCTCTACATGCATCTGAACTGTGCACGCTTTCAAATGAAGATGCTCATCCCCTTTATAAGAGATGGTCAGCATATTCTCTTTTTGTTTTGCGGTTGCATGGGAATCTGTTTGATAGCCTAAATTCAGCTTTCCGCTTCTCCCCTTTTCCATAATAGCCCCGAATCCTAAAGAGGGACTCACAATAACGGCAAGCTGATCATCTTTGTTCATTTTGATAAAACAAAGAGCCTGTCCTGGTACATTCGCAGCTTTCCAAAGATCTTCCAAACTTTTATTTGAAAGATCTTGCTGTTGGATTAATGGCTTTGCCTGTGCAAAAACGGATGGTGCACTTAAAAAAGAAAATCCACTCATGAGAGTCACTGAACCAGCAAGCCATATTGCGACATTTTTTTTTCTGCTCATCTCTTCATGCTCCAAAATATTATTTCAAATCCTGTAATGCCTGCAAACCTTTTAAAGGAATACTAAAGGCACATTCTGCCCCATGCCAGTAGGTACAGTTTTTTTCTGTTGCTTGAACAGCTCTGCCATTTTTAAAAGTCAAACCAACCTGACAAGCAAAAGAATCCGTAGCAGATTGCCCCTCTTCGTTCGCTTGATAAAGCGTTAAAGATTCTGTCGTTTGGTTCAGCTTTTTATACCGAAAAACCTGTTTAAGCTCCGGTGTGTCCTGCCCCAATGCCCCTGCACATGTTTCTGTTTCCAAATTCAATTCAAAACGATGATTTTGAGGATTTGTAATTAAAAACCCATTCGCATTTTCCCACAAATGATACCCCTGAGGGCTGAAACCTAAACTTTTCTTAGCTGCCATAATATCTTCAGCAAACAACATTTTAGGCGCTTTTTTAATTTCCTGAGCACGTGCATGCTGAATCGCTAAATTTTGCTTCTCTTGGGCTGCACGGCGCTCTAATAAAATCTTTTCACGTTGTTTCAAGACTTTAGAGCTTGGAGCCGTATGGCTGTCCAAAACTTCTGGTGGCTCATTATCGGAATCATTCCTTAAGTCAGATAAAGCATCCGATAAGCCTTTACTATCACTCTCCGAAATCTTATGGGACTCCTCATGGACAGGGGTACTCATCTGCGCATTTTCTGACTGAGTGCCGTTAGATGTAACCGCTTTTGCTCTCGGTGCAGAAAGATGAGGCTGTGCTGCGTCTTTTGTACCGCTCCACCACTGGCTAATCTCGCTCATGCCCTTACCGATCATACCGGAAATGCCATTCTCTGACGAAATATTCTTTTTTGAAATAACTTTAGCACTTTGAGATTGTGGCATAAAATGATGCTGAACCAGCGCATAAAGACCAGCCCCCATCCCTAAGGTAAAAATAACAAGAACCGCCTTTTGCAGCTTACTTCTTTCACTCATTTTACTTTATTTCCCCATTCGACTTCTTGAAGCTTCATTTATTCGGCCTTACCGTGGCTGAAAGGTAAATCCGGAATATGGGAAAAGCTTCTCACATCTGGTATTTGCTCTTGTGCTTTTTGCGCTGCGGCCAAACTCTTTTCAAAGTTCAAACCATTTTTTTCGCCTGTCTTTTCACTTTGTTCCAAGTAAAAATTAGCGTTGAGATCAACATATTTAAGAACCCGAAAACGCATTGGTACAATATCTTTGCCCGAAGCGCTCTCTTTATAAGCGAGAGGCTCCTCTCCAATTAAAATCGCTGTCGGGCCACTAACTGCTGGCGGTGTTCCCATCCCAAAACGGAAAGGTTCGTTTCCAGGCTCGATCAGACGTGGCGGAGAGTAGTTTTTATATAAGACTCTTCCCCCTTCGACACGCTCAAAATTTGTTTCATTTAAAGCCAGAACCGTAAAAATGCACTTCCCTTTGATGGCAAAAGGATCTTGTGTTTCCAATTCATATTCCGGTACGCCATGACATATTTTAACAAGATCAGCCCCCCAAAATTTTTGCATTTGCACTTGCTCCAATTCTGAGCCCGCATGTCGGTACATTTCTGCCGCTTTATTGGCTGAAACGCCTTTCTCAATAATTTTTGCCTCTTCAATAACCCGTTTAAAATCACTATTTGTCCAGCAATGTCCATTTTGAAGTGCAATCGCCTCTTTTAATGATTTGGCAGAGACGCCAGAAACAGAATCATTGGCTGCTTTGATATAACGAGAAAAAACCTCAATACGCTGTTCTTGCCCAAAAAGCTCTTTTTTATTAATGCCAAGTTTGGTTGTCCATTCAGTAAGCATATAAGGACGATGAAGCCCAATTGCAGCAAACTGCATAATTGTTTGCCAATTATGCACCTCGGCCCTTCCCCATGCGACAGCAGCCATGACACGTGTCGGCGCACGTAGAGGCATGCTGGCATCATCCACAGCGGCATAATCCTCAAAAGTCCAACCAGCATCATGCAAATTTTGATAATCTTCGTAAAGAAGGCCTGTTTCCTTCCAAACTTCAAGATCCGGAGCCGCATATTCAGGCGTTGCTGTCATATATTGCAGTTTAGAATGAACCATTTCGATCGGCCCAACACAACCCGTCAAGAATAATGGCAATGCCAAGGAAATAATTTTAAAACGAATAATCCTGCCTCTCATGTAGCACCCGATTTTCTGATTTCAGAATCAATCAAATTCTTAACGGCTGGTGGTGGCAATATTTTTGCCCCAATCAGCGCTTTTGAAAGAAGATGCCCTTTGGATTCATAATCAACACAGCCAATACTTTCTTTTGCCGTTATGATTTTCCCCTGCTGAATTGTCATTGTTATTTCACATGCCCTCCGCCCTGACTGTATGAGCTGGAACAAGGTTAGCTGGTCTCCTTCATAAGAAATAAGTGGCGGATAACGATGGCCTTCTTTTCCAAAAATCGGCTTCGCATTTTTGTCTTTTCCAAAAATCAAACTGCCAGAAGTAACTTTAGGAAAAACGATTAAAAAAACATTTTTTGGGACTTCGTCCGGCATCACAGTCGGTATGTTCCGTACAAATGTAATTTCTTCCTCACGTTCTCGTGCATTATCCCAAATTTCAGCAAGAGAGTGTGTTTCGACAGGCACGACTGGCATTGCAGATTTAGCCTTTACGAGATCATTCTGAGGAAGCTGATGTAATATCGGAAAAGAGTGAGTGCGGAGAGGTAGCATCAAAAGCACAAGAAAAGCCCCCCAACGAAATACACCTCTTTTCTTAAACATCTGAATCATTTGCAATAAAGCTCCCCAAGATCTTTTGATCTTTTATACGTTAAATCTAAAGAATGTTTTATACTATCCTTTGACGAAAGGTGTAATGACAAAATTTACATAAGGCTTTAGAAAGTAAAAGGGGAGAATAACGCTGTTACAATGGAATATGATAGAAATATGCTCATGCAAAAACGCCTAAAGCATCTTTTGATTACAGCTTCAGCTCTGCTGCTCTCAAGCTGTATGGTGCCAGATCCTACGAAATATCCAGACTTAGACAACAATCCCAAAATTATCTCTACCGATAATATTGCCTATCTAAATGCCTCTATTAACCATCAAGACAGTATCCCCAAACCCATTAAATCCATTCATTCTTTAAGCCCCATCAATCATAACCGACTTGCTGAAATAGGCATTATGATCCCCAAAGATCCCAATAATGTCACACGCTACCTCACGCTACATTTTACAGATCATAGCAGTGATTCAGGAATCCTCGTTGAAGAGCTGCATGGAAGCTATGCTCCAGTTAAAACGATATGGTATTCAGATGCAATGATTGTACATGCCCTTCACTTGCATGATGACCAGCTAGAAAATGCCAAACAAGGTAAAGATTGGGCCGGTCCAGACTTCTACAGTCCAAAAATGAAACATTGTGTCGCCCGTGTAACAGCGCAGGGACTCAGCGAAGAATATCCTTTTCAAGCGTGGAACTATTGCTCAGACCCACAAACAAACAAAGACCTCACCCCTGTACGCAGTCGTTTTAATTGGCTCTGGAATTGGGTTTAAAGCCTCATGAGGCAGGTGGCTCACCGAAAAATTCCATAGCCGCCATCTTCAAGCTCATCCCATGATGCATTTTATCTGCAATCTGTAATGTCGCTTCAAGATTTGTCCATTCCCGTGGATAAGCCTCATTAATCCGCTGCATCATACTTGCTGGCACCCCTTTACGCACAGCATTTCTCAAAGTAACGAGTGCTTCAAGCTCCATAGCAACTTCTTTTGCATTTTGGGCGGCTTCCTCTTCGTCTTCAACCTCCCCTTTCTTTAGAGATTTCATCTTTGCCTTGTCAAAAGCATTTGTTGGAATCCCTAAAGTCTCAATCCAGTTATCAAGTTCTAAAGGGGTTTCAATTTCAGAATGAATGGCCTTACTCATAAAATCCGGCTTATAATCTGCACCAATCCAAAGAGAGATTTGTTTATCTGAAATTTCTTCTAAACGGAGGGCCTGATACTGGCTAAAAGGGAGACCTTTATTTAAAAACATCCGGCATGTCCCATAAGGCGCATTCGCAATCCGCCAGTTTTCATCACGGACACAAGCCGAATTATATTTAAAAACACCATCTGAAACTTTTGCTGTGAAATAAGTTTTTGTCAGACCATTTGCAAAATAGGAATTACAGCTTGTCAAAGAAAGCGTGAAAATAATCAGAGGGAAACGGTAAAGTAAAGCCAGAGTGCGCATAAGAAATCATTTAAAAGCCAAGTAAAAACTTAATCTAACGTCTTTTTATCCATATCAGCAAACATAATTCTCAAAGCCCCATTTTTTCTCATTTTTTTGTAAAAATCTTTTAATCTTCTGAGGCGCAAGAGACAATATAGAAAGGAGATGAAAGATAAGGTTAATTCCCCTTTTCCTATTTCCATGCTCTCCTCTTGAAGAATAAATTGAGTTGGTTATTGTTTTTTTGAGTTTGATTGTTTTTATTGTGCTTGGAAAGCAAAAAGCCCTTAAGGTGAGTACCTTAAGGGCTTTTTTAAATGATGTGACTGAGTAGCGGGGGGCGACCTACTTTTCCGCGTCTTGAGACGAAGTATCATTGGCGCTGAGGGGTTTAACCATCGAGTTCGGGATGGGATCGGGTTTGGGACCCTCGCCATAACCCCCCGCTGCTGCGTCACATCAGGTGAATGGGATAGAAGAGATAAGAGAGATTGAGAAAGTTTTGAATGATGTTTGTATGTTGAATACAAAGCTGGAGAGGTCTGGGGGATTAGTATCCGTAAGCTTCATTCATTGCTGAACTTTCACACCGGACCTATTAACGTTGTGGTCTTCAACGCCCCAAAAAGACCTTATCTTAAGGCTGGTTTCCCGCTTAGATGCTTTCAGCGGTTATCCATTCCGAACTTGGCTACCCAGCCATGCCACTGGCGTGACAACTGGTTCACTAGAGGTTCGTTCATTCCGGTCCTCTCGTACTAGGAACAAATCCTTTCAAGTCTTAACGCCCACGGCAGATAGGGACCGAACTGTCTCACGACGTTCTAAACCCAGCTCACGTACCACTTTAATCGGCGAACAGCCGAACCCTTGGGACCTGCTTCAGCCCCGGGATGTGATGAGCCGACATCGAGGTGCCAAACCTCCCCGTCGATGTGAACTCTTGGGGGAGATCAGCCTGTTATCCCTAGAGTACCTTTTATCCGTTGAGCGATGGCCCTTCCACAAGGAACCACCGGATCACTATGGCCGACTTTCGTCTCTGCTCGAGCTGTCACTCTCACAGTCAGGCAGGCTTATGCCATTGCACTCAAAATCCGATTTCCAACCGGACTGAGCCTACCATCGCGCGCCTCCGTTACATTTTAGGAGGCGACCGCCCCAGTCAAACTGTCCACCATGCAGGGTCCTGGCCCATGCTAAATAGGCTCAGTTAGACAACAGAAACATTCAGGGTGGTATTTCAACAATGACTCCCTTAAAGCTGGCGCCTTAAGTTCATAGTCTCCCACCTATCCTACACAAAATATTTCTGGTGCCACTGCAAAGCTACAGTAAAGGTTCATAGGGTCTTTCCGTCTGACCGCGGGTACCCCGCATCTTCACGGGGAATTCAATTTCGCTGAGTCGATGCTGGAGACAGCGGGGAAGTCGTTACGCCATTCGTGCAGGTCGGAACTTACCCGACAAGGAATTTCGCTACCTTAGGACCGTTATAGTTACGGCCGCCGTTTACCGGGGCTTCAATTCAATGCGCTAACATCTCCTCTTAACCTTCCGGCACCGGGCAGGCGTCAGGCCCTATACGTCATTTCTCAATTTCGCAGAGCCCTGTGTTTTTACTAAACAGTCGCTACCCCCTGGTCTGTGCCACCATAATAAGGTTGCCCTCATTATGGCCTTGCTTCTTCCGAAGTTACGCAAGCATTTTGCCTAGTTCCTTCAGCATCGTTCTCTCAAGCGCCTTGGTATGCTCTACCTGTCCACCTGTGTCGGTTTAGAGTACGGTCTATACGCTAGGGCTATTTCCTGGAACACTCCAAAAGCCTATTCAATCCATTAAGAATAAACAACATATCGTGTCCGTCACCACTAGCAGGCTCAGGAATATTAACCTGATTCCCATCGATTACGGCTTTCGCCCTCACCTTAGGGGCCGGCTCACCCTGCGCGGATTAACCTGGCGCAGGAAACCTTGGACTTTCGGCGAAAGTGTCTCTCACACTTTTTATCGCTACTCATGTCAGCATTCGCACTTCCAATACCTCCAGCTAACCTCACGGTTAACCTTCATCAGCCTATGGAACGCTCCGCTACCACGTACATTCCCATGATAAAGAATGCACATCCGCGTCTTCGGTAGACAACTTTAGCCCCGTTACATTTTCGGCGCAGAAACTCTTAAGTTTAGACCAGTGAGCTATTACGCTTTCTTTAAAGGATGGCTGCTTCTAAGCCAACCTCCTGGCTGTCCTGGAGTTTCCACTTCCTTTCACACTTAGTTGTCATTTGGGGACCTTAGACGGCGGTCAGGGCTGTTTCCCTCTCCACAATGGACCTTAGCACCCACTGTGTGTCTGCTATGCTCTACTCATCGGCATTCGAAGTTTGATTGAGGTTGGTAAGACGGTGAGTCCCCCTAGCTCATTCAGTGCTCTACCTCCAATGGTAATACATAACGCTCTACCTCAATAGATTTCGCGGAGAACCAGCTATCTCCGGGTTTGATTGGCCTTTCACCCCTAGCCACAGCTCATCCCCGTCTTTTTCAACAGACGTGGGTTCGGTCCTCCAGAATATTTTACTATCCCTTCAACCTGGCCATGGCTAGATCACCCGGTTTCGGGTCTTCTATCCGTAACTATGTCGCCCTATTCAGACTCGCTTTCGCTGCGCCTACACCTATCGGCTTAAGCTCGCTACGATCAGAAACTCGCTGACCCATTATACAAAAGGTACGCCGTCACAGCATAAAGCCGCTCCGACTGCTTGTAAGCAACCAGTTTCAGGTCTCTTTCACTCCCCTCATCGGGGTGCTTTTCACCTTTCCCTCACGGTACTTGTTCACTATCGGTCATCAGGTAGTATTTAGGCTTGGAAGGCGGTCCTCCCATATTCAACCAGAATTACACGTGTTCCGGCCTACTCAAATCCTCGTCATAACTTAACATATACAGGGCTTTCACCTTCTACGGCAGACCTTCCCAGATCTTTCTATTTCACTATAACAAGGCATTGGCCTGCTCCACTTTCGCTCGCCACTACTCGCAGAATCTCTTTTGATGTCTTTTCCTCCGGGTACTTAGATGTTTCAGTTCCCCGGGTTCGCCTCACATATCTATGAATTCAATATGTGATCCTCTTATCGAGGGGGTTGCCCCATTCGGATATTTACGGATCAATGTTTGCTCACAAC
>CP039459.1:1277500-1422500 GCA_004843165.1 Acetobacteraceae bacterium | reverse complement strand
CTGTTTTTCGCCCTCAAGCATTTTATCGACAGGGACACCTGTCCAGCGAGAAACAATGGCGGCAACGCCTTCATTCGTGACAGCATCTAACGCAAGCCCTGAAGGTTCACCTTTTTTCTCTTCCTGTTTCTGCTTTTCCTCTGCTTCCTTAATTTTCTTTTCTAAAGAAGGGATTTCGCTATACATTAACTCAGAAGCTTTTTGAAAATTACCTTCTCGTTGCGCTTTTTCAACTTCGGAACGTGCATGATCTAGCTTTTCTTTTAAATTACGCACGTCTTCAACACGGTCTTTTTCCGTTTTCCAAGCAGCTGTTAAGCTGTTGGATTTTTCTTCAATCTCGGCAAGCTCAGCCTCAAGCTTCGCCAAGCGGTCTTTTGAAGCAGGGTCCGTTTCCTTACGGATTGCCTCACGTTCAATCTTTAACTGCATGATACGGCGATCAAGCTCATCAATCGCTTCGGGCTTGCTATCCAACTGCATTCGCAAACGACTTCCGGCCTCATCAATCAAATCAATCGCTTTATCTGGCAAGAAACGATCTGTCACATAGCGGTTGGAAAGGATTGCCGCCGCCACCAAGGCACTATCTGTAATCGGCACTCCGTGATGCAATTCGTACTTTTCTTTAATCCCACGAAGGATCGAAATGGTGTCCTCAACGGTCGGCTCATTCACAATGACCGCCTGAAAACGACGAGCCAAGGCCGCATCTTTTTCAATATATTTCTTATATTCATCAAGCGTCGTTGCACCGATACATTGCAAGACACCACGGGCCAGTTCCGGTTTAATCAGATTGGCTGCGTCCATTGCGCCATCTGTTTTTCCTGCCCCAACCAACGTATGCAACTCATCAATAAAGAGAATAATTTCTCCTTGGGCCTCTTCGACTTCTTTTAAAACCGCCTTAAGGCGCTCTTCAAATTCGCCACGATATTTTGCACCGGCAACCATTGCGCCCAAATCAAGCGCAAGTAATTTCTTATCTCGCAATGCTTCTGGCACATCACCATTTATAATACGAATGGCAAGCCCTTCGACAATCGCCGTTTTACCAACCCCCGGCTCTCCAATGAGAACAGGATTGTTTTTGGTACGACGTGCCAAAACCTGCATGGCTCTGCGGACTTCTTCATCACGGCCGATTACAGGGTCCATTTTTCCCTCACGGGCGAGAGAAGTTAAATCTCTTGCGTATTTTTTCAGCGCATCAAAATTACTTTCGGCACTGGCGCTATCGACTTTACGGCCTTTACGGATCGTTTCCATTGCCGCCTTGAGGGCTTTAGCGCTTGCGCCCCCCTTCACCAAGGCTTCGCCGGCAGGCGTTTTACTCTCGGCAAGGGTAATTAAAAGCTGATCTTGAGCAACAAAAGAATCTCCATTTGCCGCTGCGTCCTGTTCTGCCTTATCTAAAAGGCGCATGAAATCAGGTTTTGCCTGTGGCTGACCTGCGCCGCTCCCCTTAACCTGTGCAATTTTAGCGAGAGCTTCGTCATTTAAACGACGAACGGTTGCGGGATCTCCGCCAGCAGCGGAAATAAGGGAGGAGGCCGCCCCCTGCTTATCATCGAGCATGGCTTTGAGGAGATGTTCTGTTGTCAGTTCCGGATGATACTCTCTCAAAGCGATCGTTTGGGCAGCTTGGAGGAAACCTTGGCTTCTTTCTGTAAATTTTTGGGGGTCCATAGATCTTCACTCCTTTAAAAGAAAGCGTTTTATCTTTCTAAAAGAACGCTTCTGTAATTCTTGAGATAGATATCATTTTGGACATTTTTTTAGGATTTCAATAGGGGAACGCTTAAAATCATACCGAAGCGAAATTATATGAAAATGACCTTAAGTTTTGACAAATAGCGATGGGATAAATGGCGTTAGAAAATATCAAGCAGGAAATTGAAACTTTTATTAAATCCCCCATCCCTCAGGTCTTAGCTTTAAGCGGCGCATGGGGAGCTGGCAAAACCTTTATTTGGAAAGAATGCGTTAAAGAGAATAGAGACTGTAAAGCCTTTCAACGATATAGGTACGTCTATACTTCCGCCTCTAACTGCCAAAATATCAATGAGTTAAAAAGTGCTATTTTAGCTTTATCCGGCTGGTATAAAACAAAAGATTTTATTCCAAGTCTTTCTATTAAAGGCTTTTCTGTAAGTGATATTGTAAAATCTAGCTTAGGCGCTTTAGCAGAAAGAATAACTCAAAACTCTCTTATCTGTATTGATGACATTGAGCGAGCCTCAGACAATATAAACCCCTATGAAATTTTACATTATGCCAGTTATTTGAGAGATGAAGGTAATTGTAAGATCATCTTACTTCTCAATGAAAATCAAATTGAAGAAGGAAAAGAAAAATTCACGCAAGCCTTAGAAAAAGGTACAAATCAGTTTTTAAGGCTGAATCTTACAGCAGAAGAAGCAGGTGAGATTTGGAAAAAAATGATTGAAGAAAACAAATCAGACTTTCCTAAAAATTGGATTGAGCCTTTTTTAAAAATCACAACAGAACTGGGGATGTGTAACATTCGAGTTTTAGAGCATCTAGCCACCGCTTTAAAACGTTGGTCTCCAATTTTAGCAGAATGTGATGAAAGCTCTATCGGATATAAAGAGCTTCTGGAGCAAATTATTCTCGGCACAATCCTTACAGGCTGGGGGCATTTTGAACCAGAATTATGCTTAACTTGGGAAGATATAAGAAAACGACGCTTTTTAGAAGAGGTCCGTAAAAGCCATAAAATAAATTCTAAAGATCTCTCTGAAGATAGTTACATCGAAAAAAAGCTCAATCTCCGAAATCCTCATGCAAGACGGATAATTAATGTTACGGAAGAGGATAGAAAACGTAATTACTCCCAAATGCAAGATAAGAGCTATCATAAAATAAAAAGTATTATGATAGAAAAAAAGAATTGCCTCTTCTCTCAACACCTTATTCTGACAGAACAGCAACCAAACTTTTTTCCAGAATGTTTTTTAAATATCAAAAATGGTTATTTATCTAACGTAGAGCAAAAAATACAGGATTTTATTGTTAATACCGAAAAACGACATGAACAAGAGCGCATTGAGAACCTATTCAGCATTCCACAATCTCTTATGTTTCGTAGTGCCGGCGATACCACTGATGAACTTAAAGAGGCTTTAAAAACAGTTTTTGAAGAAAATCCTGCGAATATTAATCTTTTGACAGCAGCCCAATTTATTAATTTTTCACAGTCTATAAAGATAGAAAAAACAATAATAAATAATTTTATTCAGGAATGGACAGCAGCTCTTCCAAATATGCCAGACAATTTCTTTAATCTCCCTAATAATTTTGGAAATGATCGTTGTCCTGATGACAAATTAAATTGGGTGGATAAAAGACTTTTAGAGCCTTGGAAGAATGAAAAAGACAAGCGTCCAAACACTTTTATAAAACCTTATACAGAAGATGCTTTTATAAAAAGCCTTAAAGAAGGATATGTAAATCCTGAACATTCAATCAAAATAAGCAAAGAAAAATGGGAAACAATTTTTAAAAATAAAATAGAACCTTTTTATTATAAAGAGGTTCTGAAAACCGTTTTTTACCATAAAAATTCACATTCAGAACTTTTTCAATCTCTCAAAAAAGCTGTTCAAGAATTGTGTCAAATTCCACTTTATCGATTTCGTTTCCAAACGATATTGGGAGAAATGCCTGATATCCTTGAAGCCTATGAGATTCAAAAAAATCATTGAAAGAATTTTAATTAGAATTATTAAGCACAAAAAAAAGCCAGCGAAATACTGGCTTTTTTATTAGCTCTCACCCACTTTAAACGTGAGGGAAGCAGGATCTACACCGAGGAGGGCGAGGGATTTTTCCCATTTCCCTTTTGGGTCGGGATCAAAAAGAATCTGTTTATTCGCTTTTGCGATAAACCATGCATCATGGTGAATGATTTCTGATTCCAACTGGCCTGCTTCCCAAGAAGCATGACCAAGGAGCATCAGCGCCTCTTCCGGCCCGCCCCCATGTGCCAATTCCTGCAAAATCGGCAAGGTGCTTGTCACCGCTGCCAGATCACCCGCCAACATTGTTTCATCATAGGTGCGCTCTGGAGAATGAAGGACAAAACCTCGACTGGAATCAACCGGGCCGCCCATTCCTAAGAAAAGCTGACGGCGAGGCGGATTGGGGGAAACGTCCAATTGATTAAAAAGCATTTCAATTGTTGGATCACGAAGCACACGATTGATAATAACACCCATCGCGCCCTCTTCTTTAGAATGCGCACAAACATAAACAACTGTTTGTGCAAATTCCGTTTCCATCAACCCCATATTTGCAATAAGGAAATGTCCAGCTAAATTTTCTACTGAAAGAAAAATCTATCTATCTCCTTATTTTTTAGGACGCTTACGTCCCTCTGAACGTCCGGCAAAAGGTTTCCCGGTTTTCTTACCGAAACCGCCGCCTTTACCGCCCTTGCGTGGTGCACCTGGTTTGCCGCCACGACCACCACCGGCACCGCCGCCATTGCCACGGCCTCGGCTACGGTTAAAACCTGCATCCTGAGGTGGTGGCGCAGAAGGTTCTATTGAAGGCTGATCGTTACCGGCCCCTGCGATTTCAAGGGTAAATTGGTGGACACGGGCATCTGCAATTTGGAAAAGTGTATGATCTGGCAGAATACGAATATCACCAATATCACGTTTTTGGACATTTCCAAGCTTACAGATCAAAGGCACAAGCCATTTTGGATCTGCGCCCTCTTTGCGTCCCAATCCCATGCGGAACCAAGCACCTTTCATTTCACGTGGTGATGGTCCTGTTGGGGAAACCGGTGCAATATTTTCCGGCGCAGGAAGACCTGCAAGGTAAAATTCAACCAAAGCCGCTGCTAATTGTTTTGCGTCATATGTTTCGACAAGCTTCGAAATCAGGGCTTGGTCACCCGTATTTTCTGAGCCTTCAACTTCTGCTTTTGCGGCCTGTTTTAAAAGCGTGTTTTCCATTAATTTCTGGCCATCACGCTCAGTAATCATGCTGATTGTTGGAACGGCTTCCCATTCAGCTTTAATTTGCGCCTGATTGAGCAGACGTTCTGCCCGGCGGCGCTGATTAACAGGCACAAGAAGAACACTGGTACCCTTACGTCCGGCACGGCCAGTACGGCCTGAGCGATGGAGAAGGCTTTCCGAAGAGCCGGGCAATGTCACATGAACGACGAGTTCAAGGGCACGAATATCAATTCCACGTGCTGCGACATCGGTTGCAACACAAACTC
Organism: Acetobacteraceae bacterium; assembly: GCA_004843165.1. Taxonomy (NCBI): domain Bacteria; kingdom Pseudomonadati; phylum Pseudomonadota; class Alphaproteobacteria; order Acetobacterales; family Acetobacteraceae; species Acetobacteraceae bacterium. The sequence goes on along the minus strand of CP039459.1, from coordinate 1,417,237 downwards.
TGGCATGACCAGAACGCAGGCTTTCAATCGCTCTGCTCCGCTCGTTCTGTCCCATTTCCCCGGAAATCGCAACGGAGGAGAATCCACGATCCATCAAATAGGTTTGAACTTCTTTCACCATCATTCTGGTATTACAGAAGACCATTGCTGTTGGAGATTCGTAATAACGAAGGACATTAACCAAAGAGGCTTCAAGCTCTTTTGGCGGTGTCACAACGGCTCTATATTCAATATCCGCATGTTGCTTTTGGTTAGAGGCCACATCAATACGCACAGAATCTTTCTGGAAGCGTTTAGCCAATGTGACAATTTCTTTTGCAATCGTTGCCGAGAAAAGAAGCGTACGATGCTGTTCAGGAAGAGAATCCAAAAGCTTTTCAAGCTCTTCACGGAATCCCATATCCAGCATTTCATCCGCCTCATCCAAGACGGCGACACGCACTTTAGAAAGTTTCAAATTACGGCGTGATAAATGATCGCAAAGACGCCCCGGTGTACCAACAACGATATGCGCACCACGTTCAAGTGTGCGAGCCTCACGGCGGGCATCGGTTCCACCGATACAGCAGGCGATTTCCGCACCTGCCTCTGCATAGAGCCATTCAAGCTCTTTTTGAACCTGTTGGGCTAATTCTCTTGTTGGTGCGACAACAAGGGCCAAAGGCGCTGAAGCTTTTGGAAGTTTTTTCTCACTCCCCAAAAGATCCTGAGCAAATGCCATCCCGAACGCAACCGTTTTACCGGAACCCGTACGGGCAGAAACAAGAAGATCCTTATCCTGCAAAGCTGGATCAAAGATTGCCTGCTGGACTTGTGTTGGGGTTGTATAGCCCTGGCCTTCTAAAGCTTTGGTAAGGGCAGGAAAAGTATCTGGGAAAGAAGGAGCAACTTTAAGATCAGCCGCTTTGTTTTGTGTTTGTTCAGCAGATTGCGAAACAGTATCAGTCATATATTTTTCAAACTCGTTCAATAAAGAATCCTAAAACAGCCGCACAGGACAACTTTTCGAGCGTCGTGCCGCTTTTCTAGGAGAAATCGGATTCATTGGAGCGAAAATAAAGCTAAATATCTAAAAGCAACCGCCCTCTTCCATTATATTTGGAAGAAAGCATTCCTAAGAAAACCGCTGGCTAAGCCCCTTAATTACAATCCTTAATTTTAAAAAAAATCTTATTTTTATGGGAGTATATAGTATTCTATAAAAAAAATCAGCCTAATAATCTTCATTAGGCGCTTTCTTTTATCTCCCACCCCCGATGGAAAGTAAGATTATTGATGAATATGCAGGAATTTCACTTTGTAAAAATGGAAGGCCTCGGAAATGATTTCGTTCTTTTTGACGGACGTGCCCTCCCCCCATCGCAGGTGGCGTTTCTAACCCAAAAAGAAGCGCTAAGACAGATTGCAGATCGGCGTTTTGGCATCGGATGCGATCAAATTATTCTTTTGCTCAACAATTCTAACAGTGTCAGCCCAAATTTTATCCGCTTCTTTAACCAAGATGGCAGCGAAGCCGGTGCTTGTGGCAATGGCTCTCGCTGTATTTTACGCTATTTGGATCAAAAGGGCGAAAAAACGCTTTCCTTCGAAAGCAGTGAAGGTCTCATTACAGGAGAAGTTACGCCTGAAAATGTCACTGTCCTTCTGCCTGCACCAATTTTTACTCCTGCAAAAATTCCCATGCGCCCCTTAAGCGCAAAAGAAGAGATTTTTGAAGATGTGATAACGAAAACATGGCAGAAATCTGCCGCCTGTTCCATTGGGAACCCCCACGCAACCTTATTTTTTGAAAATTCTCACCTGCCTGAAAAAGAACGGGATCGACTTGGCGGCCAACTGGAAACACATTCGGATTTTCCACAAAGGGTCAATGTCGGTTTTGCAACGGTAACAACGCCGCAACAGCTTACACTTTTTGTCTGGGAAAGAGGTGTCGGACCAACGCTTGCTTGCGGTACTGGAGCATGTGCCGCAGCCATCAATGCCATCCACCTTCATCTTGCGCATTCGCCTCTTGAGGTTCGTATGGCCGGCGGCAGCGTCCATATCGCATGGGAAGGAAGTGAAAAAGACCCTGTTTCTCTCTCAGGCCCGGCGAATTATTGTTTTGAGGGACGTATTCATATCCCTTCCTTTACAAGTGATTAAAACTGCTTGATAAATTCCCTTATTTTACTTTGATTTTTAACGGTTAAAACTGCTTTGACTTCCTCCACCTCCTCCAATAACCGTGTACAGCACCTGACCTTTGGCTGCCGTCTGAACTTTTTAGAAAGTGAGACGATGGAAAATCTCGCCTCTCAAACAAAAGGGGAGGAAAAGCTGCTGATTGTGAATAGTTGCGCCGTAACGGCTGAGGCAGAGCGGCAGGCTCGGCAGGCAATCCGAAAAGCCCATAAAGAAAATCCCTCATTAAAAATCATTCTGACAGGCTGTGCCAGTGAACGAAATCCTGAGCAATGGAAAGATTTACCGGGCATTTCTAAAATTGTTTCAAATATTAAAAAGCTTTCCCCTCAAGAATGGGGATTGACGGAAACGCAATCCTATCCTGCACCGCAAAGCCGGCGGACAAGAGCACTCCTTCAAATTCAGCAAGGCTGTGATCATTCCTGCACCTTCTGTGTTATCCCTCAAGGAAGAGGCAAAGCACGCTCGCTTTCCAAAGCGGAAATCATCGCACAAACAGGCATCTTGCTCGAAGCTGGTCATAAAGAAATTGTCATTACAGGGGTTGATATTGCCTCTTGGAAAGAGGGAAATGAACGTCTTGGACAATTATGCCACGCTATCTTAAAGGCTTATCCGCATTTATCCCGTTTGCGCCTCTCTTCCATTGATCCTGAACTTCTTTCCCCTAAATCAGCAGATCCGTATCTTTGGGATTTAATTGAGCATGAAGAGCGTTTCGTTCCCTATCTGCATCTCTCTTTACAGGCTGGATCAAATCTTATTCTCAAACGAATGAAACGCCGTCATTCCAAAGAGGATGTGAGCTATATTATCGAACGTACCCGTCATGCACGTCCTCATTTTGCGATTGGGGCCGATTTGATTGCCGGTTTTCCAACCGAAACAGATGAATTGTTTGAAGAGACATTCACTTCTCTTTCAGCGTGGAAAATCCCTTTTATGCATGTTTTCCCCTATAGTGAGCGTCCCAATACGCCTGCGGCAAAAATGCCTTCTGTTCCCAAAAAAACACGTCAGGAACGGGCAAAGGAAGTACGTCTTTTAGGACAAAAGCACTGCCACGAATTTCTTATGCAATTTGTTGGGCAAGAAGTTTCTGTCTTATTTGAAACGGAAGAAAAAGGCATGTTACCTGCTTTTGCACGCTTCCGTTTAGAACCTGAAACGGCACGTAAAGGGATTCCCGGAGAAATTCTTCAAGCAAAGATTACCAGAGCCACAGAAAACGAAATTTTTGGCCATCTCGTCTTACAGGAAATGAATTAAATGTCTTCTTTCTTTCATAAAATTAAAAAAGGGCTGTCCCGCAGTACCCATAAATTCACAGAAATTCTTTCTGGAACCAAAATTGATGATGAAACCCTCGAAGCACTCGAAGATGAGCTTATCGCAGCAGATTTAGGCCCTGAAACCGCAGCGCTTGCGATTAAACATTTCCGTGCGGTTGCCCCAGCAGGCGCAGAAATTACACCAGAGCAACTCAAAGAAAGCTTAGCCAGCGTTCTAGAGGAAACCCTTAAGCCTGTCGAAGTCCCTTTTATTTTACAAGAAGATAAAAAACCGCATGTCGTTTTGATGGTTGGCGTAAACGGTACGGGCAAGACCACAACCTCTGGAAAATTAGCAGCGCAATTCGCCCTTTCCGGCAAAAAAGTTTTCTTAGCTGCCGGCGATACTTTTCGAGCTGCCGCTGTCGAGCAATTGCAGACATGGGGCGACCGTGCAAAAGTGCCTGTGATTACAGGAAAAATGGGTGGTGATGCGGCCTCTGTCGCTTATGATGCGTTAGATCAAGCCATCAAAGCCCAAGCCGACCTTCTCATCATTGATACCGCGGGCCGTTTACATAATAAAAATACCTTGATGGAAGAGCTGGCAAAAATGATTCGTGTCATTAAGAAGCTTGATCCAGAAGCGCCTCATTCCGTCCTGCTCACGCTGGATGCCGTCACGGGACAAAATGCTCTCGATCAAGTGAGAATTTTTCGTGAGCTTGTACAGATAACAGGGTTAATTATTACAAAACTTGACGGGACAGCCCGGGGCGGAATTGTTGCCGCACTCGCATCCGGCGAAGCGCCCCTCCCTGTTCACTTTGTCGGATTTGGCGAAAAACTTGAAGATTTACGTCCTTTTAAGGCCGAACTTTATGCAAAAGGTCTCGTTGGCCTTGGAGAATCTTCAGAAGAAATTTCTGAGCCGGAAAAATCCGAAAATGACCTGAAAATTGCTGAAGAAAAAGCATTTCTTACACAGGAGAAATCGGAAATAATCAAAGCAACAGAAGAAGAGAAAATAGAATCTCTAGCACCGGTAGAAACCGCAGAGGAAAAATCAGAGGAAAGCAACCCTTCCACCGCTGAAGAAGACGAAAAAAAGAAAGAAGAAGCACCTCAGAAAAAAGGCTTTTTCCGCTCTTTATTTAAATAAATATTCTGGAAAGAATAGAAACAAAAAACGCCGACTTCCCATAAGGAATCGGCGTTTTTCATACATGAGCAGAATAATCAGCCTAAAAGTTTAGCAAAACCGTCTGCAAAAATAATCTCGTTACGTTCCGGCCCTGTAGAAACACAAGCGATTTTTGTGCCTGTGAGTTCTTCAAGACGTGCAAGGTAACGACGGGCTTTCTCAGGCAAATTAGCCCATTCGGTAATACCCTTGGTGCTTTCCTGCCAGCCTTCATGATATTCGTAAACGGGCTTTAATCTTTCCTGATCCTTCATCCCTGAAGGTAGCGTATCCAAACGCTTGCCATCTAATTCATAACCGATAGCAATAGCGATTTCAGGTAGCTCATCTAAAATATCAAGCTTTGTCAGCGCAATCACATCCGCCCCACCTGCACGCACCGCATAGCGCATCATCACAGCATCAAACCAACCGCAACGACGTGGACGCCCTGTGACGGTGCCAAATTCATGACCACGCTCTGCAATGATCTCGCCTGTTTTATCAAATAATTCTGTTGGGAAAGGGCCTGAGCCAACACGGGTTGTATAAGCTTTTGCAACCCCGACAACGAAACCTGATGCTTTTGCCCCAAGACCCGCTCCTGTACCGACATTAGAGGAAACAGTGTTTGAACTGGTCACAAAAGGATAGGTGCCGTGATCGACATCCAGCATAACCGCCTGTGCACCTTCAAAAAGCAGACTGCGCCCTTCCTCTATCATTTTTGCCAACAATTCGCCTGTTTGTTTTGCAAAAGGAAGAACTTTAGGTGCAATTTCTGCAATAAATTCTAAAATTTCTTCTTTCGTAAAAGTCTCTGCGCCCAAACCTTTGAGCAAGGCATTATGATGAAAAAGAAGATCGTCTAATTTCTCATTCACCGTTTCAGGATCGAAAAGATCTGCAAGACGCAAAGCACGACGCCCAACCTTATCCTCATAGGCAGGACCAATACCACGCCCAGTCGTTCCGATTTTATTATTACCCTTCGCAATTTCTTTGGCACGGTCAATCGCACCATGAAAAGGCAAAATCAAAGGGGCTGTTTCTGAAATCCAAAGATTATCCGGCGTAATTTTCACCCCTTGGGCTTCAATCCGTGCAATTTCTTCTAAAAGTGCCTTTGGATCCACCACAACGCCATTGCCAATGACACTCACTTTTCCTTGAACAATGCCAGAAGGCAAAAGAGAAAGCTTATAAATTTTATCGCCGACAACCAATGTATGGCCTGCATTATGCCCACCTTGGAACCGAATTACAGCATCTGCACGATCTGCAACCCAATCAACAATTTTTCCTTTTCCCTCATCTCCCCACTGCAACCCAATAACGGTGATGTTTTTAGAGGAAAGTGGCTTAGACATAAAATAATCTTTCTAGAATTTTAAAAATTTAAAGTTTTACAGAGAGAGAAAAAAACTAGCATAATTCACTCTTTCTTCAAATAAACGGAAGTTCAGGACTCTTTAAATTCCGGAATTGTCCAGTGATCGGCGCTGGGACTGCAATAAGAGGCTTTTGGGAAATCATCACAATATAATTTCTGTAATAATTCCTCATGCTGACCCGAAATAATATTAAGCTCCATTCCCATTGGCACATCACCGCAACGTTCTGACAATTTAACGGCTGGCAGAAAAATCAATTTCATCTGGTTCGCTGTTGTCGCATAATGGGCGAGTGGCATTGTATAGGAACATAAAGAGCTGCGCTTGACAAAAACCTCTCCTTTTGAGGTAAGGAAAATATTTGTCAAACCATTTTGGTTCACATGCGCTTTGCCTGTTGTGCCCTCATCCGTAAAAATAGCATTGAGTGCTTCAAGAGAAGTTATTTCTCTATCTTTGGTATTTCCCTCACGCCCTGATTCAAAAGCATCAATAGATAAAGAGGCAACATCACTCATCCGATGACTTAAACCGCCTTTGAGGATAAAACGAACTTGTAAATAGTAAGACTGCCAGCCCGGTTGCGATCCTTCGGGCGCTTTCCAACTTACCTGAGGATAAACAACCAAAGAATAATCCGACTGATTGGGAGAATCTTTTTGCGCCTCAATCTGCTTTGCCTGATTTTCCAAAGTCTCTTTTGTTAAAGACTGCGGATTCTCTTTTGACCCATCTTCCTGATTTTTTGGAGATACGGGGGCAGAAATTTGCTCAAGCTCTGCATTCCCCTTACCCGGTAACGGGCTAGGATCAGCTTTCGGATTGGCCTGTGCCATTGCATAATGTGCAGAAAGGCAAACAGCGGCAGCAGTTAGCGCTGAAACATAAAATGATGCCTGTCTTATCTCTTTCATTTCTTTACCCTTTAGCTGTCTTGATACGATTTTTATCCTCGGAATCAGCTTCTTTTCTTTTGTCTGATTAAAGTCAAGACTTCAAGTTTTCTTTTTGGCAAACGATCTTTCCGGATATTTTCCCAGCCCTAGCCTTGAAGGTAAAGGAAAAGATAGTTAGGAAAAATTGAGAAAAATAGATTTCTTACCCTTTTGGAGTATTCTAGATGTCTTCCTATAAAAAACGCTACCTCTCTTTTTCAGGCCTCTGTGCGCTCTCTGCTGCAGTTGCTTTTTGCTCTCCTCTGAAAAGTTATGCCACGCTTTCTCATTCAGGCAATTTAGAAATTTCTAAAGGGACAAAAGAAACACGCCTTTCTTTCCATACAGAGGCGCAACTTCATGTTCAGCCCAACCTGCTTATTTTACACCTAAGAGCAGAACATTCTGCCTCAACACCTGCAAAAGCCCAGGCCGAGCTCAACCAAATTATTTCACACGCTCTCAGCAGTGCCAATCAGGGACATCAAAATATTGCCAGCCTTGAGGTTCAAACAGATGATTATTCTGTCAACCAAACAGGGTCTGAATCTAAATCCTCCGCTTGGAGCGCCAGCCAAGATATTCTTCTTAAAGCACCAATCCGTGCAGACAAGCCAAAGCAGGCAGAAGAGCTTTTACACATCGGTGGAGAGTTGCAAAAACTTGGTCTAAGCCTCAATGAAATTGAATGGACATTGGATGAGGCCACCAAAAAAGCGACAACAGACCGTGCTATTCACAATGCGCTTGCCTCTGTTATTCCTGAAGCAGAAAACGCTGCAAAACCTCTAGGATTAAAATTTATCTCCCTTGATTCCGTAAGTATTGACCAACCTTATTTTCAAGGACCGGCACCACGTGCCATGCTCATGAGTGCATCAAACCGTATGGCAGAGAAAATGCCGCCGCAGTCCAGTGCCCATGAGCTAAAAATTTCTGCAACAGCCAATGTTGTTGCGATTTTAGGCCAAACAAAACACTAAATAAATAAGGTGGAGATTCTAAATCTCCACCCCTTCTCTTAAATGGAACATTATCATGCGCTTTCTCATTGCACTTCTTATCCCTTGGCTTTCTTTTTTTACGATTGGTCGGCCTTTATCGGGTCTCTTTTGCCTCGTTCTACAAGTCACATTAATTGGCTGGCTTCCTGCTGCAATCTGGGCTGTTTATGCCCTCAGCCAATATGATACAGATCAAAAAATCAAAAATGCAGGGCGCTGATTTAGCATAATCAAAGAGAATAAAAATCTCTTTAAATTTTTACCCTGAATACATTGTCGTGGGGGCGGTATTGCCGTCCCCAACAGCCATATTATTTACCGCTAACGATTGTGCAACAATATCCTCTGGCGAAGCGCCGCCAAGACGTACAGGAATGCGTTTTTGCTCTCCATCCCGACGAATCGTGAAAGCAAACACACTGCCCGGCTCAGAGACACCGATACTTCTAAATAAAGCACGTGAACTCTGAACACTTACCCCATCAAGCTGCAATAATTGATCTCCGGCCCGTAAGCCGGCTTTCCAAGCAGGGCCGTTATAATCAACCTTGATAATTCTTAAAGGGGTGGTGGAATCCTCTATTGTCACCCCAATCCAGCCATGATCCACATGCCCTGTTTTTAGAATCTGCTTCACAACAGGTTGCACCAATTCACTGGGCACCCCAAAACCGATCCCGACCGACCCCTCACCCGGCGTTGCAATGGCGGCATTGACGGCGATGACCTCTCCACGGATATTAAAAGCAGGCCCTCCTGAATTTCCGGGGTTAATCGGAGCATCAATTTGAATATAATTATCCAAAGCCCCTAGACCGAGGTCACGTCCAATGGCAGAAATAATGCCCGCAGTGACAGAAGATCCAAAACCAAAAGGGTTTCCGGCTGCCAAAACCCAATCTCCAATATCAACAAGAGCGCTATTTCCCCATTTTACCGAAGGAAGCGGAAATGTACTCTCAATCTTTAAGACAGCAATGTCGGTTAAGGGATCACTCCCTAGCAATTTACCGGGCAGAACGTGGCCATCTGCCAGTGCCACCACCACATGATGTCCATCCCCAATCACATGGGCATTTGTGACAATCACACCAGAAGAATCAATAATAAACCCTGAACCCATGCCACTATCATCATCCGAGGTGTTTTTTGCAGGATGCGTCGAAGATAATTCTGATGCACTTACCGCATTCTCTTCAAGATTTTCTCCCTCCTCCTCAACATTTTGTTCTTCGGAAGGAAGTTCATCCGGCGGTGAAATCACAGAAATATTGACGACTGCGGGAATGACCTTATGCACGAGTGGAGCAAAGCTAAAAGGGCGTGCCAAAGAGAGCGATGGTTCCCCAATACGAGGATAATAAGGTTTATTTGACACCTGCCCAGCGCTTGATTGCACGGTACTGACCAAAGGTTCAGAAACAGGCGTTGGCATTATACGGTGGACATAAGTAAAACCACCCTGTCCCGTATGCCGATACCGTGCCATCGCAAAAAAAAATGTTGCGCTGACCAAAGTCCCTGCAAGGGCTCCGCCAACAAGCCCTGCCAATGTGAAGATAAGAAATGGAGAAAATCGACGCGAATGAACCATAAGCTAAATCTAAACGGATATTCTCCTGACTGCAAAAAGAATGGAAAGCAGATCAATTCAGCTTAATATTTTATAAGAACCGAGACAGGTGCCTTAAATTTTTGACGTGCTTTCAAAGCCTCAAGCTCAATTACAGCGACAATCCCGGCTACTACGCCGCCAGCCTGTTCTACAAGGCTGCAAGCGGCCTCCAATGTTCCCCCTGTTGCAAGCAGATCATCCATAATGACGACACGCTGACCGGGCTTAATCGCATCCACCTGAAGATGAAGTTCATCCTTGCCATATTCGAGTCCATAAGATTGAGAAATGGTTTCAGTCGGCAATTTTCCAGGTTTACGGATCATCACGAATCCTAACCCCATACGCTGCGCTACAGGTGCGGCGCAAATAAAACCACGACTCTCAATCCCAACAAGAATATCCGGCTTTAACGCAGAGGTAATTTTTGTCAGACGTGCTGTGACAAGTTGCCACGCATCTGGGTTAGCAATAAGGGTTGAAATATCATAGAAATTAATCCCCTTTTTAGGAAAATCGGGGACTTCACGAATATATTTACGGAGATCTACGGATTCCGGAAAAGAAAAAGAAGTAGGAATAGGTATAGCCTTCCAAGTCATCATTTATTTTTAAAATAACGCCTTAGATAACATATCATGCCGCTTTTTGATAAGCGTTCAAAATAGAATTTTTTACAAAGCCTCTTTATGCTCCTCTTGTGGCAGGCTCGGAGCTTTCAAAGCAAAAGCAAGCTGTAACCCCATCGCAAATAGGAAAATAATTGCCAAAGGAACGCTTGTCCCCTGCGGCGCAAACCCCATGAGTAAACTTGATAAAAACCCTATTAAATAAAGACCGCTTCCTGCAAGGCTTGCCGCTGTCCCCGCTGTTTTCCCCTGACTATATAATGCGCACGCACAGGCATTCGGCCCAAGCATCACAAAAGCGCAGAGCAGAAAAAGCAACGTCCCCGCTACCGGCAAAAACCAAATCTGCCGATCCGCCATTGCACCATGTAAAAGAGTATCAGAAGATAAAAAAGACGTTATTAAGAAGACACAAGCTAAAAACAAGCCGATAAATCCTGAAGCACGCAACAAGAACTCTGTTCTAAACTTCTTCAAAAGAACAGCATTCACTTGTGTCATTAAAATCATCATAAAAGCCGTTGCCCCAAATAAAATGCCATATTGCGTCGGGGTTAAGCCAAAGCTTTTTTCAAAAATAGACGGTGCCGCCGAAAGATAAGAGAAGATGAAAATCCCCTGTAGCACCCAGATCATACCGTAATAACGGAAGAAGCGATCCCGACACACATTGCAGTACATTCGAAAGAAGGAGATAAAAATATTTTCTTTTTTTGTTTCGAAATCCAAATGATTTTTTGATGTATTTTTAGGTACCCAGTAAACCAATGTAGCAGAAAAAAAGCCGTAAAAAGCCATCGCCCAAAAAAGAACTCGCCAGCTCATATATTCTAAAATCATTCCGCCAATGGCAGGAGCTAAAAGAGGAACAATCCCTTGAACCAAAGCTAAACGGGAAAGTAAACGTGCGCCATCATTTCCCTTTGCGACATCCCGAATGCAGGCCTGTGGCGCAACAAGGCTAAAGGCTGCAAAAAAGGCTGCAATGAGACGAAAAAAATATAAAAATGGCATACTCGGCGAGAGCGCACACCCGATAGAAGCAAGGGCGTAAATCAGTGTTCCCACGAGCAAAGGCATGCGCCGACCGAAACGATCCATCAAAGGCCCTGCGAGCAATTGCCCAATAGCGACACCTAAGACCCATGCGCTTAAGGTCAAAGCGCCACTTCCGGCAGCAGCGTGAAGGTCAGTCTCCATCGCTGGCAGTGCCGGTAGATAAATATCTGTTGATACGGGGGCAATCGCAACAAAGCTTCCCATTAAGAGTACAAAAAAGATTGTACTTAATTGCCTAGATTCTTTTTGGTGCATTTTCTGCATTTACCACACCCCCCAATCTTTCGAAGATTCCCCAATAATTTATTTCCAGAAAGGTAACAAGCCACGGGCATGTGCCGTCATCAATGCCGATAGCGTTACCATACATTCAAACTGACCACGCGCAATCATCCCTTTTATTTCTTGTCCCTCAATCTCCACAGTGCACATATCATTTTCACTGGCCTCTCGGTGCGGCTGCCCCTGTATAAGCCCCTTTGCCAAAAAAACACTGCCACGTTGATCCGAATAGCCTGCCCCCTGGAAGAAGGAGCCTGCAAAAAGCATTTCTTTTGCTCTTAAACCGGTCTCCTCTTCCAATTCACCACGTGCAAGATCCAAAATATCCGCATCCGGACGGGCTTCCCACATCCCCATTGGCAACTCCAAAAGTGTCTGTGCAACAGGATAGCGATATTGACGAATAAAAGTAATCCGCCCATCCGCATGGAGAGGGATAATCACGGCGAACTGATCCCGTTCAAGAATACCGTAAAAACCTTTTCTGCCTGTCGGATCCACAAAACGTTTTTCCGTTACCTGTAACCAAGGATTCTTATATGCCAATTTTGTAGAAAGTAACTGGTAACCATCCGCCTCTCTTTTGCGGAAAAGTTCCTCTCTCGATAGGGGTTTTTTATAATTTTCCATCTTGTCTCATCTCTTTGCTGTTTCTCTCATGCGCTATTTCGTGTAGATTTTTAGAAGGATTTTTAGAAAGTAGTGATTTTTCTCAATTAACGGAAAAAATATTTTTCTTATGACTGTTTCAACACCCACCCCTCCCCGCTCTCCAACTCTGACCGTTATGCCGGTCGTGTTATTTAACTTAATTGTTTACTTCGTTATCGGTCTTCCTAATGCTGTTATCGGTGCGATCTTTGTCCATGAAGCTCTTGGATTTTCCACGGCTGTTGCGGCATTCACACTCACAACGCAATATCTTGGCACTTTCATTGCCCGTCTTTTTGCCGGCTCTTTGGTTGACAAATACGGCTCCAAAAGAATTTTGAGTATTGGTCTTACAGCATGCGCAACTTCAGGCATATTGATGGCGATTGCTGCCCTCTGGGCGGCCAATGCCGGTGTGGATGCCTGCCTTCACAATGATACATTGCGTTATGCCATCCTTGGGCTTGCACTTATCAGCCGTCTCTTTATGGGATGGGCAGAAAGCTGGACAGCAACGCCTGTTACGGCATGGAACATTCGGCGTGTTGGGCAAAGTCATATTTCCGTTGCGATTTCTTGGAATGGCGTTACCACTTATGCGGGTATCGCCATCGGTGTAGGCGTTGGACAATGGATGGCGCACTTACCTCCAAGCGCTGCTATTCTTCCGGCTATTGGGCTCCTGCCTGTTGGTGTCGCCTCCTTTGCCCTAGCGGCCATGGCATTATTAATTCTTTCTTTCTACAAAGCGCTTCCTCCTCTGCATAATAATACAAAAGGCGGACAAGGAAATATGTCGCTTTTTACGGCGATCGGGAAAGTATTGCCTTATGGTTTGGGTTTAGCTGCCGGTTCTTTCGGATTTGGAAGCATCAATGCCTTTTTAGCCCTCTACTATCAAGCAAATAGCTGGAACAACCTAAATATTGCCTTTGGCATCTTTGCTGCCTGCTTCATTGCGACACGGCTTTGTGGTACAGCCCCTATTGATAAAGGGCACGGTGTCAAAATTGCCATGGGATCTCTCGCCTTGGAAGCTGTTGCCTTTGTCATTATGGCACTTTTCCATACACAGGCAGCGACCGTGATTGGTGTGGCCCTAACAGCGACAGGGTTTTCTCTTGTTTTCCCTGCTTTGGGAACCGAGGCTACAAAGATGGGCGGCCCCGAATCTACAGGGATTTTAAATGCCGCATTCTCCCTCTTTACAGATTCAACCATCTTCATTGTTGGCCCATGTATGGGAATCATCAAAGATTATTTTGGATGGCCTATCATGTTTACTGTCGTAGCAATCCTCTGTGTTAGCGGTATCGCTGGCTCTCTTGGACTATTAGCCTTTAGACGGAAAACTGCCCTACAATAATTTTCACCCCTTTCAGCCCTTTTTAAAACCCCTTATTCTCGATAGAGGCATAAGGGGTTTTTTAATAAAAGAGAAAAAATATGATAAAATTCGATAGTTGTGCTGTCTTTTGTGGCTCCCGTTTTGGAAATGATCCTGCCTTTAGAATCGAAGCCGAGAAAACGGCTCAAATTTTAGCAAAACACAAAATCACACTTATTTACGGTGGCGGAAACACAGGCCTTATGGGGGTTGTCGCCACAAGCTGTTTAGAAGCCGGTGGCAAAGTAAAAGGAATTATTCCCACTTTTTTAACCTCCGTTGAAACGGCGCATCCAGATGTCACTGATCTGGAAATCACAGAAAATATGGCTATCCGTAAAATCAAAATGATCAAAGCCTCGGATGCCTCTATCATTCTGCCCGGTGGCCTCGGCACCTTTGACGAACTTCTAGAAGTGCTGGTTGAACGACAGTTGGGACTCTCTCAAAAACCAATTTTTCTTTTAAATATTCAAGGCTGGGCAAATCCTTTGCTTGAAGCTTTTCAAGCTGCGATTGCGCAAGGGTTTGCAGATCAGAAAATTCTAGATTTTCTGGAAATCTTTCCCACTGCCGATGCCTTTGAGAATCATCTGAGCGCTTAAAGCCCTCAGATGAGGCCTTAGTGTATTATTCTTTCACACGTGATATTTTAGCGCCACAGGCGGAAAGCTTCTGCTCTACCCCCTCATAGCCACGATCTAAATGATAAACACGTCTTAACTCCGTAATCCCTTGGGCCCTTAAACCTGCTAAGATTAAAGAAAAAGAGGCTCTTAAATCCGTTGCCATCACTTTTGCACCCTGAAGATTTTCTACCCCCTGAATCGTTGCCTCTCGGCCATTAAGGGTGATATTAGCCCCCATACGGATAAGCTCCTGAACATGCATGAAACGATTTTCAAAAATCGTCTCCGTCACCGTTGATGTCCCCTTAGCAAAAGTTAAAAGCGCCATTAACTGAGCCTGCATATCGGTTGGGAAACCCGGATAAGGTTCCGTCCGTATATTTTGTGGCTTAATCAACTCTCCGCCTTGAACACGAATACCCTTTGCATCCAATGAAACCGTCGCACCGCTGGCACGAAGGGAATCTAAGATTTTTTGCATACTGGAAGGAAGTGCCCCTTCCAACAAAATATCTCCACCGGTGATAGCGCCAGCGACAGCATATGTTCCAGCTTCAATACGGTCTGCAATAACGGCATATTCGCCGCCATGTAGAGCCTTAACACCTTCAATTTTAATGATTGAGGTTCCTGCGCCGGAAATTTTTGCGCCAAGTGTATTTAAGAAATTGGCTAAATCTGCAATCTCAGGCTCACATGCCGCATTTTGAAGCTCTGTCGTTCCTTCCGCCAAAGTCGCTGCCATCATCATATTTTCTGTTGCACCGACACTTGGAAAGGCCAAATGATGCACAGCGCCTTTGAGACCATTCGGCGCTTTGGCTTGAATATCTCCTTGTTCTAAAGAAATTTCTGCACCAATAGCTTCTAGGGCTTTAAGATGAAGATCCACAGGGCGTGTACCAATCGCACAACCGCCTGGCAAAGAGACACTGGCTTCACCATAACGTGCCAGCAAGGGGCCAAGAACGAGTACCGAAGCCCGCATCTTCGTCACAATATCATAAGGTGCATCTGTCCGGGTGGCCGTCCCTGAAATTTCGAGCCGAGAACCTTCTTTACGGACAGAAAGACCAAGATACTCTAGAAGACGTATCATCAGCAGAACATCAGCAATGGAAGGGACATTTTTTAGTGTCACAGGCCCCTTGGCAAGTAAAGAAGCGGCCATTAACTTCAAAGCCGAGTTTTTTGCACCGCTAATTGGGATAATCCCTTCTAAACGATGTCCGCCTTCAATCACAAATTTATCCATTTTAATATCTCTTCCTCAGCCTATACCTGCCATGCTTGCCTTAAATATTGCTGTCGATTCAAGATCACAATCTTGGCAAAGTCACCCCGGATTGATTCATATATTTACCAAGACGATCTGCATAATTCGTCTCGCACGGGCTGTCCCCTTTGAAAAACAAAAACTGGCAAATCCCCTCATTTGCATAAATACGTGCCGGCAACGGCGTCGTATTACTGATTTCAATCGTGACCTGCCCTGCCCAACCCGGCTCTAAAGGCGTTACATTAACAATAATGCCACAACGTGCATAAGTCGATTTCCCTAAGCAAATAACCAAAACATCTTTGGGAATTTTAAAAAATTCAACCGTATGTGCGAGGGCAAAACTATTTGGCGGCACGATGATATCACCTGAACGTGTCACAAAACTTGCAGGATTAAAACTTTTGGGATCGACAATGGCGCTATCAACATCGGTAAAAATACGGAATTCAGGCCCAACCCGTGCGTCATAGCCATAAGAAGAAAGACCATGCGAAATAAGTTTATTGCCGTCTTTATCTTCACGTACCTGCTGCTCTGTAAAGGGGCTAATCATCTCCTCTTCCAAAGCCATTTTTCTAATCCAATGATCTGGCATCAATCCCATAACAATCCACCTTGCGCATCTATTCGAGTTTAAAAAATCGGTTCTGGTTGTCTTTTGTCCGTAAAAAGCAGTCTGCCGCTTTCTTATTCTAAATTGCCTTCCCTGTCTTCCTTCTCCGTGGAAGTTTCTTCTTCAGCACGTTCTCTCTGCTGCTGTTTTCTTCTCCGTAGATTATTTCTCAATGCCGCCCCCAAAGCATCTTTACGTTTTTGCTCAGGCGTTTGTTTTTCATTTAAAGCTTTCTTCATCATCATACCTTATTAAATTGAATCCTTTAACGTATCGTCTGCGCAAAGGCATCTTTCAAAGAGGTTCCAAGCAACCCATCATAAATACTGAGGGTAGATTGCAAATTCACGGAAAGTGAAAAAAAATGCTTACAGTAATCTCTGCTTTTTTTCGCCCTTTTTTCCCGTAAAGAAAATGGTATTTCTAATTCTGCCAAAATAGCCTTCGCAAGCGCCTCCACATCACCGGGCGGCACAAGCGTTGCCGTTGGTGAGCCTCCTAACGTTTCTAAATACCCTCCGCACGCCGATGCAACCACAGGGCAGCCGCTCATTTGCGCTTCAATCGCCGTGCGTCCGAAAGGTTCAGGCGCAATATTAGGTAAAACGACAAAATCTGCCATTGCATAAGCAACAGCCATCTCTGGACAAAATCCTTTCAGTGAAACCTGCGCCTCCAAGCCTAAAGAAACAATCATTTCCAATAACTCACGCTCATAGTGAAGGCTTGTCGGCTCCCCCACAAAAATACATTGCCACTTAGCATTGACCTTATTCAGTTCTGCCAAAGCACGAAGCAGAACATCCTGCCCCTTCCAACGACTTAAGCGAGAAGGAACGAGAATCAGCGCATCATTTTGTTTTAAATGCCAAGCCTTCGCAAGCTTTCCTCTATGCGCAAAAGAAATGGCACCGGCATTAAAATAACCAGAATCTGCACCACGTGTAATGACTTCCAGGCGCTCCGAAGGAATTTTATATTCCGATAAAATCCGTTGTGCGATAGCTTGGCTGACAGCAATAACTTTTTCTCCTTTAAGAAGCCCTTTATTATAAAAATAACGGGGGGAGAGATATTTTGCCTCATGACGGCCATGCCACGTTGTCACCCAAGGAATTTGAAGTTTTCGACAGGCTAAAAAAGCAAGCCAAGCTGGATGACGAGAACGGGCGTGTACTAAATCCACGCCA
The DNA here is from genome assembly GCA_004843165.1 of Acetobacteraceae bacterium. Taxonomy (NCBI): domain Bacteria; kingdom Pseudomonadati; phylum Pseudomonadota; class Alphaproteobacteria; order Acetobacterales; family Acetobacteraceae; species Acetobacteraceae bacterium. The sequence goes on along the minus strand of CP039459.1, from coordinate 1,399,923 downwards.
TTATCTATCAGAATTTTCTTTAATCCCCGAACCTGCCATAGAAGACGCAGCAAAGAGAAAGTTTTTTGCGCATTAAAAGAAATATGGATAATCCCACGTTCCCTATCTGCTTTTGAAAGAAAACCTCGGCTAATGATAATCGGCTGTGCCCCGCTTTCTAAAAGTGCATAAGAAATTTCCAATGCGCCACGGGCAATCCCCCCTCCTTCCTGTAAAGAAGGGAGAAGCTGCACAATAATAGGATTTTTGAAATGTTTATTAGCCAACAGGAATTGTCACCACAGCGCCACCTTTTTGACTTGTTGTCGCCAAATTGCTGAGCACTTGAATCATGGTAAAGGCTTCTTTTGATTGAAAATCTGTATCATCAATCCAATAATTAACCCCTCTATAAGTCACGTAAACATAAGGTGACCAAGGCATATTCTTACCGGAATGCACAATCACCTCCGGACGGTTTTCAATGCCAACCTGTCCAATTGTTGGCACCGTTCTGCCGCTATCAACATCCTTTTTCGGTACTTCCACCTCATAAGAAAGCTGCGTCAGCATTGCCAGCATCGAACGGGTTAAAATAGCCATTTGTCCTGGTGTTTTCGGATAGGGGCCATAAATCACTTCTGTTTCACGCGCATCTGGATCTAAATGCAGTAAACGGCGCACCTCAACTTGAATTGCCTGAAGATTTGCATCGGAAGTTGTCCCAAAAACAAGATAAACACGCCCGCTGCCGCCAGAGGAATCACCGCCTTTGGCATTCGGATCGCTCATCCGAACCACACGCACCGTTAAAGCACCTGCTTCCTGTAATTGCCTTAAATCATGAAGTAAAAGATAAAAACGCACCGAGCCGCCCCCTGAGGAGCCAGCGCCCAAACCACTCACATTTGAAAGACCGTCAATGGATTGCGCCGTCAAACGCAACAGCATATCTACAGGCATTCCCCCCAAAGAAAGTGGCATGATAACCGCTGGCGAAATCGGGCGAATAATATTTTCAGCATATTGCTGACCATTCAAAGGCTGATAGGTAATGGTTGGGTTTTCCGTCAAAATTCCGCCGATAGTACCCGAAATCTGCGGTCCTGGAATAGCACCGGCAGCAGCCGTTCCACCCATCGTAAAAGTCCCATTACGCTGCATGGAATAACCGGAAATAACCTGCGTTGTATCCAGAAATGTTGGCGGATCCGCATAACGGAGCTTCACAATATTGAGAAGCATCTGCTCCTTTTGAACGACACCGATAGAGCGGGTATAGGCAAGCTCATCATGACGCAGGCGATAAGGGCCAAGCCCAAGGCAACCTGAGAGAGCGATTAACGCTAGCCCACCGATTGCTAACGTTAAACTTTTTCGCATATATGATGTGGCATGAGTGCAAAACGAAATTTTTGTAATGCCTCCATCCCCCTCCCCTTGTTCTTCTATTTTCGCTCCGCATTGTCTATTTTACACCAAAAAATCGACAATATTTAAAGCCCTCATACCCCTTTTAAAAAGATTTTACACCTTCATAAAATCAAAAACGAAGTTTTCACTCTATCGTGCTTCTTCTTTTAAATGCAAATTCTTCCCCTGTAAAAAAATTCACCTGACATTTAATCCTCACTTGAAGGCGCCTTAATACTGATTTTTCCACTGCTTTTCGAAACAGTTGTCACCGGCAAGCGTGGCTTACGTGATTTTCCACTCTTTCCTCCCAAGAAACTACTTTCATCCGTTGTTGCTAAATTACAAAGCACTTTTAGCATATTAAAAGCCTGCTTGCTTTCAAAGTCTTTGTCCTCAATCCAATAGCTTCGCCCCCGGAAACGTAATGAAGTATAAGCATCATAAGGTGCAAAAAACCCTGAACGGATGATAATTAAAGGACGTTTCGTCACACCACGCTCATCAATTGTTGCTATCGTCAAACCAGCATCCACATCCGCTTTTGGCACTTCGATACTATATGAAATCTGTGCTAGCATAGAGAGTGCAGAATTCGTTAAAATGGCAATCTGTCCCGGCATATCTGGCTTTGCAGCACGAATAATTTCCGCCTCTTTCGCATCAGGAGAGAGATGTAACATCCGCTTGACTTCTTTTTGCAATGTCTCAATTTCAGGTTCCGAAGTTGGGGTAAAAACAAGAAAACATTTTGCTGTTTCCTTTTCCTGGTCCGTGATGGCAACACTAATCGCACCAACCTCTTGTAATTTCCGCAGATCCTCGAGCAAAAGATAAAAACGAACAGAACCTGCACCGAAACCACCTCGAAGGTTCGACATCTCGTCAATCCAGCGTGCCGTCAAACGCAAAAGCACATCAATCGGCATCCCCCCCGAAAAGAGTGGCATTACCGTTGCCACAGGCATTGGCCTAACAAGATTCGTAATATATTTCTGCCCTAAAATCGGCTGATAGGTTACGGTTGATTTATCTGTAAACCCATATCCAAGCTTGCCTGTGAATGCAGGACCATTATCGGAAACTATCGTCCTATTCTTTTTAAGGCCTGTCGTTTTTGTTTTTAATTTAATATCCGCTGCCGTGCCGCCAATGCTTAATTGCGCTGTCTGTTCGGCACTATGACCGGAAATAATTTGCGTCACATTCACAAAGGTCGGTAAACTTCCATACCGGCGCATCAGCATGGCATGAAGCAGCTGCTGTTTTTGGGTGTCTGTAATGGCATTTGCATAGCCCGTTACATCCGGCTTCATTAGCTCATGGCCAACACCCATACAGCCTGCAAGAGAAAATGTGCCAAATATCAAAAACACATATGTTTTTAAAATATTCCTTTTGAAACGATGCCGCATTCCAACTCCCGCCAATTGAACCGCTCTTTCCCCTAAAAATCGCATAAAGCAAAATTTTCTCTGAATATATCTTTACGTTATCTCTTGCACTTTTGCACAGACTTCCCAAATGAGTATCAAAGACCTGTTCGAGAAACTTTCTTCAAAAAGGTTCAAACACCTTCGAAACCGTGGTGCGGACAGTCATTCAAGAAATTCTTTTTAGTATGTCTCAACCTTTTCGGACATATAACTAATATCTGATCGCGGAGCAGAAGATGAGCAAAATTATTGGTATTGACCTTGGTACTACCAACTCCTGTGTAGCCATTCAGGAAGGTAAAAATACTAAAGTTATCCCGAACGCAGAAGGGGCCGCAACAACCCCATCTGTTGTCGCCTTTCTAAAAGATGGTGAAATCATCACCGGACAGCCAGCCAAGCGTCAAGCTGTGACCAATGCTGACAACACCTTCTTTTTCATCAAACGTCTTGTCGGACGTCGTTTTGACGACCCTAAAGTCCAAGAAGACAAAGAACTCATGCCCTACAAAATTGTTGCAGGGCCAAATGGTGATGCTTGGGTCGAAACAAAAGACGGCAAACAACATTCCCCAGCACAGATTTCTGCACATATTCTAACCAAAATGAAAGAAGCCGCAGAGGCGCATCTTGGTGCAAAAGTCACAGAAGCTGTCATCACATGCCCTGCTTATTTTGATGACGCACAGCGTCAGGCAACACGTGATGCCGGTACCATTGCCGGCCTAGATGTGAAACGCATCATCAACGAGCCAACAGCTGCGGCTTTGGCTTATGGCCTTGAAAAGAAAAACCCAGGCCACGTTGCCGTTTACGATCTCGGCGGCGGTACTTTTGATATTTCCATTTTGGAAATCGCAGACGGCACTGTTGAAGTTCTCTCCACAAATGGAGATACTTTCCTTGGTGGTGCTGACTTTGATAAAGCCATTGTTCAATGGATTATTGACGAATTCAAAAAAGAAAACGGCATTGACCTTTCCAAAGACAAAATGGCAACGCCACGTCTTTTCGAAGCGGCTGAGAAGGCAAAAATTGAGCTTTCCTCCACGATGCAAAGCGAAATCAATCTTCCCTTCATCACCATGGATGCAACAGGGCCAAAACATCTTGTTTTAACCCTTTCACGCGCAACGCTAGACAGCTTGACAGCTGACTTGGTGAAACGCAGCCTGACACCATGTGAAAAAGCCTTGAAAGACGCAAAACTTTCTGCAAGCGATATTCGTGAGGTCATCCTTGTCGGTGGTCAAACACGTATGCCGAAAGTCATTGAGACTGTCGAAAAATACTTTGGCAAAGCCCCTGCAAGAAACGTCAATCCTGATGAAGTTGTTGCCATCGGTGCCGCAATTCAGGGCGGTGTTTTGATGGGTGATGTGAAGGATGTTCTTCTTCTTGACGTTACGCCGCTTTCTTTGGGTATTGAAACCCTTGGCGGTGTGATGACACGTTTGATTGATCGCAATACAACCATTCCAACGAAAAAGAGCCAAACTTTCTCCACAGCCGAGGACAACCAGCCTGCCGTGACCATTAAGGTTTACCAAGGGGAGCGTGAGCTGGCTCAGGACAATAAACTTTTAGGTCAGTTTGATCTTAAAGACATTCCACCTGCCCCACGTGGTGTTCCTCAGATTGAAGTTACCTTTGACATTGATGCGAACGGTATCGTCCACGTCACAGCCAAAGATAAAAACACAGGTAAAGAGCAAAAAATCGAAATTCAGCCTCAAGGTGGGTTAAGCGAAGCTGACATTGAGAGAATGGTTCGCGAAGCTGAAGAGCACGCAGCATCTGATAAAGATCGCCGTGCACTTATTGAAGCGCGTAACGAGCTTGAAGCACTTATTCATCAGACGGAAAAAGCCATTTCTGACGCTGGCGATAAACTTCCTGCTCCAGCGAAAGAAAGCGCTGAAACGGCAATTTCCGCAGCGAAAGAAAAACTCACAGCGGACAAAGCAGACGATATCCGTACTGCAATTGACGAATTGCGTAAAGCAGCAATGTCTGTTGCCGAAGCTACGGCACAAGCAGGTGCCCCTGAAGGTGCTGCCGAAGGACAAGCTGGTGCAAAAAATGAAGACATCGTTGATGCTGAGTTCGAAGATGTTGATAGCAAGAAATAATATGTAACCCTATTATTTCGAATAAAGGAAACTCCCTTTCTCTTTTGAGAGGGAGTTTTCTTTTGCCCCCTTGAACATTCGTGTTTAAGTACAAAATATTTTACACTCTTTGAGGAAGAAAAAGACCGGTTTAGGTTAGAGGGAGATATCATCGCCCTTATCTTATAAGCGCCTCATATAAGATGATTATTAGGAGAAGATATGTCGCAAAAACGAGATTATTACGAAGTCTTAGGCATCACGAGAGAAGTGACCATCACAGAAATTAAGCGTGCTTATCGCTTAAAGGCACGTGAGCATCACCCAGATCTCAATCCGGGAGATGCCGAAGCGGAAATCCGTTTTAAAGAAGTCACCGAAGCTTATGAAATTCTCTCTGACGCTGAGAAACGCTCTGCCTATGACCGTTTCGGGCACGCAGCCACAGAGCAAGGTGGCGGCGGTTTCGGACAAGGTTTTGGGGATCTTGGCGATATTTTCGAGCAAATGTTCGGAGGCGCACAGCGTGGCGGCAGATCCTCTCCAAGACGGGGTGATGACATTGAAATCGCTACCCATATTTCTCTTTTGAAGCCTTTACCGGCATAGAAAAAAAAGTGCCTGTTCGGCGCAAACGCCATTGTGAATCCTGTGAGGGTAGCGGCTCCAAAGATGGCGCCAGCGGCGTAAAGAATTGCACGACATGCAATGGGCGTGGTGCTGTCCGTGTCCAAAACGGCTTTTTCATGATGGAACGCCCCTGCCCTAAATGCCAGGGAAAAGGCCAAGAAGTGAGCAACCCTTGCCATCACTGCCATGGTGAAGGTTTAAAAGAAAAAAGTGAAGAAATTAACCTCTCTATTCCTGCTGGGATTGATGAGGATACACGTATCCGTTTTTCAGGATATGGCGATGTTGCCAAAGACTACACAACACCTGCTGGTGATCTTTACGTCCATCTTCGTATTGAAAAAGACCCTCGCTTTCACCGAGAAGGTTCTAATCTCGTCATGGAGCTCCCCCTTCGCATGGGACAAGCGGCCCTTGGAGATAATGTTGAAATTGAACTCATTGACGGTGATAAAGAAACGATTGAGATCATGCCAGGCACCCAATCTGGAGAAACCATTCGAGTCCGAGGCAAAGGTTTCTCGATTATAAACTCTAAAAAACGGGGCGATCTCTTCCTTCAAACGAAAGTGAACATTCCTAAAAAACTGACAAAAAAACAAACCGAGCTTTTGGAAGAGCTTGAAACAGAAATGGGTTACCCTAAAAAAAATCCGCGTCCTGTTCCCGGCATTTTTGAAAAAACCCGTAAATTTTTTGAAGGGTCTTAAATCATGGTGCAAGCCGTTTTGAATTTAGGAATTGCAGGCATTACCGGACGCCTTGGAAAACTTTGCAAAACGCTGGCTCAAGAAGATTCCCGCTTTATTTTAAAAGGGGGAACTTCTCGCCACAATGATCCAAAGAATGGCCTCTATGCAGAGGTTGCCGATCTGGCTGTGCAGTGCGACGTTATTTTAGATGTCAGCCATGCAAGCCTTACGAAAAATCATGCCAAAGCTTTTCAAGCAGCAAATGTCGCCTGGGTAAATGGTGTGACGGGTCTCAATGCCGAACAACAACAAATTTTAGAAAATACGGCACTGAAAATTCCTGTCCTGCAAGCTGCAAATTTCTCCCCTGCTCTGACGATTTTCTTTAAAGCCGCTGAAATGCTGGCCAAAGAATTATCTGATTATGATGCCGAAATTATTGAAACCCATCATAATCAAAAAGCGGATGCCCCTTCAGGAACGGCGCTTACCATTGGCAAAGCCGTTGCAAAAGGAAGAAAGATCATCTTTAAAGCACCGCAAAACCAATTACGCCATGATATCCGCCCTAAAGGTGAAATCGGTTTTTCTTCTATTCGAGGCGGTGGTGTGACAGGCGAGCATACGCTTCGCTTTATCGGAAAAGCAGAGGAAATTTCACTTTCCCACCGTGCTTTTAACGGAAATCTCTTTGCGGCTGGTGCACTCAAAGCGGCTTTATGGATTGGAGAGAAAAAACCTTCTCCATGTCGGATTTATGGCATGGAAGATATTGTTGACACATAAAAAAGTTGACGAGAGAGGATGAGCGTCCTAAGCCTTGTCTATATTCAAATTTAGTATCGGCCTTGGTCGCCTAAATTTTTAGGCGCGTCCTCTAACCTTTTAAGAACAGGGTTATGAGGGAGCTGCAACCCACTCATTCCCTGAGAGGTCCCTGAGTGCGCAATAACGGCAATTTTTATTTTACATCCGAGTCCGTCTCCGAAGGTCATCCTGACAAAGTGGCGGATCGTATTTCTGATACAGTTTTAGATGCTTACCTAGCCCAAGATCCTGAAGCACGGGTCGCTTGTGAAACATTGGTAACAACCAACCGTGTTGTTTTAGCCGGTGAAATCAGAGGGCCGGAAGCAGTCGCAAAGGCATTACCAGATCTCATCCGTGAGGCCATTAAAGATATTGGCTATGACCAAGAAGGTTTTTCTTGGAAGAATGCTGAAATCACCTCCCACTTACATGCACAATCTGCCCATATCGCACAGGGTGTTGATGCCTCTGCTGAAAAAGAAGAGGGTGCCGGAGATCAAGGGATCATGTTTGGCTATGCCAGCAGTGAAACCCCATCCCTTATGCCTGCCCCGCTTTACTATGCCCATAACCTGCTCCATGAATTGCGTCGTTTACGTCGTGAAAACCCTTCGAGCATTCTTGAGCCGGATGCAAAAAGCCAAGTGACTTTGCGCTATGAGAATGGCAAGCCTGTCGACATAGATTCCATTGTTGTCTCCACCCAGCACGGGCAGAATGTCAAACAGGAAGATATTCGCAATCTTGTCTCTCAAACGATCACCAAAGTGTTACCCTCTGATTGGAAACTTCATGACGATAAACTTTTCGTCAATCCAACAGGGATTTTTGAAATCGGTGGCCCTGATGGCGATGCCGGGGTAACCGGGCGTAAAATTATCGTGGACACTTACGGCGGTGCGGCACCACACGGCGGTGGTGCCTTCTCAGGCAAAGACCCGACCAAGGTTGACCGTTCTGCTGCCTATGCGGCCCGTTACCTTGCCAAAAATGTTGTTGCGGCAGGTCTATCTGAACGTTGCACCATCCAGCTGAGCTATGCCATTGGCGTTGCTCGTCCTTTGTCCATTTATGTTGACATGGACGGCACAGGTAAAGATGTAGACGAGGATAAGCTTGCGCGCATTCTTAATCAGGTCATGGATCTCTCTCCAAGAGGTATTCGTGAGCATCTCCGCCTCAATCGTCCAATTTACGTTCCAACCTCTGCTTATGGGCATTTTGGACGTGAACCCGATGCGGCTTTAGACACTTTTACATGGGAACGTACAGATTTAGTGCCTGCGCTCAAGACAGCGCTTAACCGCTAATTCCGTTTAAGTCATTGCGTATTATGAACGATAAAGTTATTGATCTCTCCTCTGCGAAAAGCGGAGGAGAACTTTCAGAGCTAAAGGCACAGCCGACACGCCTTTATGGGCGACGCCTTGGGCATCCTTTACGCCAACGGCAAGAGGAGCTTCTCACGCAGGAGCTTCCCCGCTTCAGTCTCGAACATCCAGAAAATCCGCTGCGTGATTTCCCGGAAACAACGGCCTCTATGCCGCTATGGCTTGAAATCGGTTTTGGAAGTGGCGAACATATTTCCAAAGAAATGGAACGTGGCGAAAAACGCTATATCGCTTCCGAATTCTTTGAAAATGGCATCTGCTCTCTTCTCGGACGCCTTGTCGAAGAGGAAAAAGAAAAGGGGGAAATGGCACCTGTGCGCCTTTGGGCGAAAGATGCTCGTGTCCTTTTAGATGCCCTGCCAACAGCTTCTTTAGATGGGGCCTGCCTCTTTTTTCCAGATCCTTGGCCTAAAAAACGTCATGCCAAACGCCGTTTTGTGCATCCAGACAATCTCAAAAAGCTTGCACGTGTCATTAAACCCGGCGGGAAGTGGCGTGTTGCCACCGATCATCCTGTTTATCAAGAGTGGGTACGGGAAGTAATGGATCACCAAAATCTTTTTAAAGTTTTTGAACCGGCTACGACAAGACCAGCAGGTTGGTCTCCGACCCGCTATGAAGCGAAAGCTTTCCGTGAAGGAAGGGATTGTCTTTATTGGGAATTTGAAAATAAAGGTTTGCCAATCAAAGCGGAAGACTAGTCTTTGCAAAAGGTATAAAATGACAGAAACATTAGGAGAAAGCGTTATGTCAGAGCCTATCGAACGGGAAGAAATGGCCTTCGATGTCCTCATTGCTGGGGCAGGCCCTGCCGGTCTTTCCGCTGCAATTGCTTTAAAAAAGACTGATCCTTCCCTTTCTGTCTGCCTTATTGAAAAAAGTTCCGAAATTGGCGGGCATATCGTCTCCGGTGCTTTGATGGATCCTCGTGCCGTCAAAGAGCTTTTGCCTGACCATTCTTTAGAGGAATTAGGCCTTACAACCCCTGTGCGTACAGAAAAGCTCTTTTTCCTGACGCACAAAAAGAAATTTTCCATCCCTTTTGTTTCCCTTTTATTGCCAAGTAAAAATAATCATGGAAATTTCGCCCTCTCACTCTCTGAGTTTTGCAAAAAACTTGCAGCCATTGCCGAAGAGCTTGGCGTTGAGATCTATCCGGGCTTTGCAGGCTCAAAATTGGCGACCGAAGATAATAAAGTAATCGGCATTATTACAGGAGATATGGGACTAAACCGTGAGGGCGAGGAAAAAGCTGACTTTATGCCGGGAATGCTCCTTCGGGCGAGGCAAACAATTCTTGCAGAAGGGGTCCGTGGCTCCTTAACCCATCACGCAAGATGCCTTTTCAACCTCTCGGCTGAAAGTGATCCGCAAACCTATGGCCTTGGCATTAAAGAAGTCTGGGAAATCCCAGCAGAAAAACATCGTCCAGGCTTCATCCAGCATAGTTTCGGCTGGCCTTTAGATAACAAAACCTATGGCGGGGGTTTCCTCTACCATTATGGAAAAAATCTTGTTTCTTACGGTTTTGTTGTTGCGCTGGACTATGAAAATCCTTGGCTTTCTCCTTTTGAGGAAATGCAGCGCCTGAAAAAGCATCCTGCTTTTGCAAAACATTTCGAAGGCGGCAGACGCATTGGCTATGGGGCAAGAGCACTCTCTGAGGGCGGCTGGCAAGCCCTGCCAAAACTTTCTTTCCCCGGCGGTATTCTTATTGGCGATTCTGCTGGATTTTTGAATGTACCAAGACTTAAAGGCATTCATACAGCAATGAAATCAGGAATGCTTGGCGCTGAAGCCATTTTGGAAGCCTTCAAAAACAACGAAGCAGAAGCCAGCTCTTTTGAAAAGCGCTTTAAAGATTCATGGCTTGGCAAAGAACTCTATAAAGCACGAAATATTCGCCCTGCTTTTGCCCGTTTAGGCACCATTCTTGCCGCACCTTATGTTTTTTTAGATGAGACAATTTTTCGTGGAAAACTTCCTTGGACGCTAAGACATCACCGTTCGGACAGTCAATCCCTCCGCAATGCAGATGAAATGCCCGAAATTGACTATCCAAAACCGGATAATCAATTAACTTTTGACCGCCCCTCTTCCGTCTTTTTGGCCAATATCACCCATGATGATAACCAGCCCGATCATTTAAAAATCGGAACCACGGCTACTTGGGAAGAAATGAACTGGGATCGTTTCAAAGCACCTGAAACACGCTTTTGTCCTGCGGGTGTCTATGAAACAGAACCAAGCCCGACAAAGTTCGGACGCCATATTTTAAAGGTTTCGCCGCAAAATTGTCTCCACTGCAAAAGCTGCGTGATTAAAGATACACGCCAAGAATTGGAATGGGTGCCGCCGGAGGGCGGAAGCGGCCCGAATTACGGCCCCGGTATGTAAGAAATAATAAGGGGAAATTCTCTTTCCTCTTATTTTTCATCTTCGCAGCAACGACCCTACAAAATTTTTATCTAAAAGATTATATCTTAGGGCGTATTTTTCTTTTAATTTCCCATAAATGGATTGTGTTATGAAAATCCTTGTCCCGTTTAAACGGGTGGTTGATCCCAATATCAAACCTCTTATTGCCGCTGATAACAGCAAAATGGAAACGGATAATTTAAAACATTCCCCTAATCCTTTTGATGAGATCGCTCTCGAAGAAGCCTTGCGCCTCAAAGAAAAGCAACAAGCTTCTGAAATTATTATTATCTCCATTGGCTCCCAGAAAGCACAGGATGTTCTCCGGACAGGTCTTGCTATGGGGGCAGATCGGGCAATCCATTTCAAAACAGAAAATGACGGCCTTAAAAATCTAGAACCTTTAGCGATTGCAAAAATTCTGCACAAAATTGTGCAAAAAGAAGAGATTTCTCTGGTTCTTATGGGCAAGCAAGCCATTGATGATGATTTCAATGCAACAAGTCAGATTTTGGCCGCAAAACTCAACTGGCCACAAGCCTGCTTTGCCAGTGAAATAGAAATCAAAGGCGACAGGGCTGAGGTTTCGAAAGAAAGTGACAAAGGAATTGAGAAAATCTCTCTCACTCTTCCTGCGGTTATCACAGCTGACCTGCGTTTAAACGAGCCACGCTATGCCTCTCTGCCAAATATTATGAAGGCACGTAAAAAACCAATCACAGCGATAACCGCAGAGGAACTTGGTTTAAACGCAAATGATTTGACACCAAGACTTGAAATTCTTGAGATCAATGATCTTCCGAAACGTCCTGAAATGGTCAAGCTCCAGAGCGTAAAAGAATTGGCCGAAAAAATTCATGAAATGAAGCAGAAATTCCAATGAAATCTCTTGTTCTTATTCAAACTGAAAATCAAAAAATCCTCCCTGCCTCTTTGTCTGCTTTAACGGCGGCAAAAAAATTAGGCGGAGAGATCGATGCCGTTCTCCTCAGCGATATGCCGGAAGAAGCGGCTAAAAACCTTTTTGGCATTGGGAAAGTCTATCTTCTTCCTCAAGACATCTTAGAAGGCTCTTCAGCGGAAATTTTAAAAAAAATCTCCCAAGATTACACCCATATTCTTGCAGCAGGCACCTCAGAGGCAAAAAACATTCTACCTCGCCTTGCTGGTTTGTTAGATGTCCAGCCAATTACAGAAGTTACTGACATTCTCTCTGCCGATACATTTGTTCGCCCCGTCTATGCCGGGGCCGCACTTGCCAAAGTGCAGAGCAAAGACAAGACAAAAATTCTTCTTATTCGTGCCGCCTCTTTTGAACCGTCAGAACAAACAGGCACGCACGCCGAAATCATCACACTTTCAAACGAAAATATCACAGCCTATCCCGTTCAATTTCTCGGAAAAGAGACAGCAAGTAATGCAAAAAGAGATCTTGAAACCGCTAAAATTATTGTTTCCGGCGGAAAAGGCTTCAAAAGTGCTGCCGCCTTTAACGAGCTGCTAGATCCTTTAGCAGAAATTCTTAATGCAGGGATTGGTGCCTCTCGTGCCGCTGTCGATTCTGATTTTGCGCCAAACGAGTTACAAGTCGGACAAACAGGTAAAATTGTTGCCCCTAACCTTTATCTTGCCGTAGGCCTTTCCGGTGCTCCACAACATTTAGCAGGGATTAAAGACAGCAAAATTATCTTTGCGATCAATCTAGATCCCCAAGCTCCTATCTTTAGCTATGCGGACTATGGAATCGAAGGCGATCTTTTTGAAATTCTCCCCATTTTAACGGCAGAATTACAAAAACTTTCAAAATAATAAATAATACAGACTAAGTAATAAATGATTTTTTGCCTCTTTATATTTAATAAAGAGGCAATTTTTTTATCTCTATTTTCCATTAAAAATTCTTGTATTTCCGTTAAAGAATTCGATAGAGCAATTTATTTTTAATAAAAATTACTTGAAATCCTTTCCTTTTAACATTAAGCATGTACTCAATAAGGGATCTTTCCGACAACTAAATTACATACAATACGGTCTTAATTACACGCTTTTTTTGAGCTTTAGCTCAACAGCGGGACCTTAAATTATAAATTAAAAGGAGGTTTACGTTGTGCATGGCTCATTTCACTCATAAACAAAGTTGCAACTCAAATCTCCTCACTCAGAAAGAATCGCATTATAAACTTTTTTGGCAAAAACGTTTTATTTTATCAGCGCTCACTTTTTCAATCTTATCACTCACTGATAGTGTATGGGCTAAAGCACGCCCCATCCCCATCGCTGAAATGAAAGAAGCCGATACACGCACAATATCCCATATTGATGTTACCACTCAAGATCCACTCAATGTGGATGGTTCTTCCTTAACTGTTGGGGATGCTGGGAAACCCGCAGGGAACGGTAATGGTTACGTTAAAGTCGCCGCAGGTAGCAGCGCCGACATCTCTAATGGCGGAACTTTAACCATTCAAGCAAATCCTTCCATTGATTCAAACGGCCAGATTACCGGCTATCCAACCCTGCAAATTGGCACAACACAAGGCACCGGGACGGCAAGTGTTAATGTCAATCACGGCACAATCAATGTCGATAAGGGACAGATCCAAGTCGGCGACCTTGCCGGCGCAACAAATGACCCCAATGCAACAGGTGGCGGCCCCGCTACCCTTACAGCGACAGATTCAACCATTAACGGCGGCCTTACCATCGGTGAAGGCGGCAATTCCTCCGCAACCGCTACGCTGACAAATACAACTTATAATGATCAAGGCAATGGTGTCATCGTCGGTTATAGCGGGACACAGAACAGCCTCACCCAGAATGGCGGCACCTCCACAATCGCAGGTCGTGTCACTGTCGGGAATAATGCAGGCTCTGTCGGCAACCTAACTTTCGATCACGGGGCTCAAGCCACCATAGGCGACGGACTTATCGCAGGCTATGGCAAGGGATCTACAGGCAATGTCAAGATTGATAACGGCAGTAAAGTCGCTGCCGACAGCGTCTATCTGGGCGGCGGCGGTGGTACAGGCACACTCAATGTAGATGGTTCTTCCCTAACTGTTGGGGATGCTGGGAAACCCGCAGGGAACGGTAATGGTTACGTTAAAGTCGCCGCAGGTAGCAGCGCCGACATCTCTAATGGCGGAACTTTAACCATTCAAGCAAATCCTTCCATTGATTCAAACGGCCAGATTACCGGCTATCCAACCCTGCAAATTGGCACAACACAAGGCACCGGGACGGCAAGTGTTAATGTCAATCACGGCACAATCAATGTCGATAAGGGACAGATCCAAGTCGGCGACCTTGCCGGCGCAACAAATGACCCCAATGCAACAGGTGGCGGCCCCGCTACCCTTACAGCGACAGATTCAACCATTAACGGCGGCCTTACCATCGGTGAAGGCGGCAATTCCTCCGCAACCGCTACGCTGACAAATACAACTTATAATGATCAAGGCAATGGTGTCATCGTCGGTTATAGCGGGACACAGAACAGCCTCACCCAGAATGGCGGCACCTCCACAATCGCAGGTCGTGTCACTGTCGGGAATAATGCAGGCTCTGTCGGCAACCTAACTTTCGATCACGGGGCTCAAGCCACCATAGGCGACGGACTTATCGCAGGCTATGGCAAGGGATCTACAGGCAATGTCAAGATTGATAACGGCAGTAAAGTCGCTGCCGACAGCGTCTATCTGGGCGGCGGCGGTGGTACAGGCACACTCAATGTAGATGGTTCTTCCTTAACTGTTGGGGATGCTGGGAAACCCGCAGGGAACGGTAATGGTTACGTTAAAGTCGCCGCAGGTAGCAGCGCCGACATCTCTAATGGCGGAACTTTAACCATTCAAGCAAATCCTTCCATTGATTCAAACGGCCAGATTACCGGCTATCCAACCCTGCAAATTGGCACAACACAAGGCACCGGGACGGCAAGTGTTAATGTCAATCACGGCACAATCAATGTCGATAAGGGACAGATCCAAGTCGGCGACCTTGCCGGCGCAACAAATGACCCCAATGCAACAGGTGGCGGCCCCGCTACCCTTACAGCGACAGATTCAACCATTAACGGCGGCCTTACCATCGGTGAAGGCGGCAATTCCTCCGCAACCGCTACGCTGACAAATACAACTTATAATGATCAAGGCAATGGTGTCATCGTCGGTTATAGCGGGACACAGAACAGCCTCACCCAGAATGGCGGCACCTCCACAATCGCAGGTCGTGTCACTGTCGGGAATAATGCAGGCTCTGTCGGCAACCTAACTTTCGATCACGGGGCTCAAGCCACCATAGGCGACGGACTTATCGCAGGCTATGGCAAGGGATCTACAGGCAATGTCAAGATTGATAACGGCAGTAAAGTCGCTGCCGACAGCGTCTATCTGGGCGGCGGCGGTGGTACAGGCACACTCAATGTAGATGGTTCTTCCCTAACTGTTGGGGATGCTGGGAAACCCGCAGGGAACGGTAATGGTTACGTTAAAGTCGCCGCAGGTAGCAGCGCCGACATCTCTAATGGCGGAACTTTAACCATTCAAGCAAATCCTTCCATTGATTCAAACGGCCAGATTACCGGCTATCCAACCCTGCAAATTGGCACAACACAAGGCACCGGGACGGCAAGTGTTAATGTCAATCACGGCACAATCAATGTCGATAAGGGACAGATCCAAGTCGGCGACCTTGCCGGCGCAACAAATGACCCCAATGCAACAGGTGGCGGCCCCGCTACCCTTACAGCGACAGATTCAACCATTAACGGCGGCCTTACCATCGGTGAAGGCGGCAATTCCTCCGCAACCGCTACGCTGACAAATACAACTTATAATGATCAAGGCAATGGTGTCATCGTCGGTTATAGCGGGACACAGAACAGCCTCACCCAGAATGGCGGCACCTCCACAATCGCAGGTCGTGTCACTGTCGGGAATAATGCAGGCTCTGTCGGCAACCTAACTTTCGATCACGGGGCTCAAGCCACCATAGGCGACGGACTTATCGCAGGCTATGGCAAGGGATCTACAGGCAATGTCAAGATTGATAACGGCAGTAAAGTCGCTGCCGACAGCGTCTATCTGGGCGGCGGCGGTGGTACAGGCACACTCAATGTAGATGGTTCTTCCCTAACTGTTGGGGATGCTGGGAAACCCGCAGGGAACGGTAATGGTTACGTTAAAGTCGCCGCAGGTAGCAGCGCCGACATCTCTAATGGCGGAACTTTAACCATTCAAGCAAATCCTTCCATTGATTCAAACGGCCAGATTACCGGCTATCCAACCCTGCAAATTGGCACAACACAAGGCACCGGGACGGCAAGTGTTAATGTCAATCACGGCACAATCAATGTCGATAAGGGACAGATCCAAGTCGGCGACCTTGCCGGCGCAACAAATGACCCCAATGCAACAGGTGGCGGCCCCGCTACCCTTACAGCGACAGATTCAACCATTAACGGCGGCCTTACCATCGGTGAAGGCGGCAATTCCTCCGCAACCGCTACGCTGACAAATACAACTTATAATGATCAAGGCAATGGTGTCATCGTCGGTTATAGCGGGACACAGAACAGCCTCACCCAGAATGGCGGCACCTCCACAATCGCAGGTCGTGTCACTGTCGGGAATAATGCAGGCTCTGTCGGCAACCTAACTTTCGATCACGGGGCTCAAGCCACCATAGGCGACGGACTTATCGCAGGCTATGGCAAGGGATCTACAGGCAATGTCAAGATTGATAACGGCAGTAAAGTCGCTGCCGACAGCGTCTATCTGGGCGGCGGCGGTGGTACAGGCACACTCAATGTAGATGGTTCTTCCCTAACTGTTGGGGATGCTGGGAAACCCGCAGGGAACGGTAATGGTTACGTTAAAGTCGCCGCAGGTAGCAGCGCCGACATCTCTAATGGCGGAACTTTAACCATTCAAGCAAATCCTTCCATTGATTCAAACGGCCAGATTACCGGCTATCCAACCCTGCAAATTGGCACAACACAAGGCACCGGGACGGCAAGTGTTAATGTCAATCACGGCACAATCAATGTCGATAAGGGACAGATCCAAGTCGGCGACCTTGCCGGCGCAACAAATGACCCCAATGCAACAGGTGGCGGCCCCGCTACCCTTACAGCGACAGATTCAACCATTAACGGCGGCCTTACCATCGGTGAAGGCGGCAATTCCTCCGCAACCGCTACGCTGACAAATACAACTTATAATGATCAAGGCAATGGTGTCATCGTCGGTTATAGCGGGACACAGAACAGCCTCACCCAGAATGGCGGCACCTCCACAATCGCAGGTCGTGTCACTGTCGGGAATAATGCAGGCTCTGTCGGCAACCTAACTTTCGATCACGGGGCTCAAGCCACCATAGGCGACGGACTTATCGCAGGCTATGGCAAGGGATCTACAGGCAATGTCAAGATTGATAACGGCAGTAAAGTCGCTGCCGACAGCGTCTATCTGGGCGGCGGCGGTGGTACAGGCACACTCAATGTAGATGGTTCTTCCCTAACTGTTGGGGATGCTGGGAAACCCGCAGGGAACGGTAATGGTTACGTTAAAGTCGCCGCAGGTAGCAGCGCCGACATCTCTAATGGCGGAACTTTAACGCTCCTTTCTCAAAATGAATATCATCTGTCATCCTCAAACACTGCCTTACCTTCCAAGATGTCTGCTGCGCTCTCTCCTCCTTCCGGAACAATCAATGTTTCTGGCACGAGCAATGCCGAAAGTACTTTGGCAGGCATTGGGATTATTGACGGAAATGTAAATATTCGTGATCACGGTGCAATTAACGCTGGTTTTGGCACAGGTACCTTGACCGTCAATGGCAATACGACAATGACAAGTGACTCAAAACTGATTACGGATCTCGGATCTCGTCCGGAAGTCACCAACTTATATGATAGCGGCACTTTTACCTTTCAAAATGGAACATCACTGGTAGCAAATGTCGCTAAAGGTGCAGAGCTACAGGTGAATCAAGCCTACGACCTTATCCACGCAGATGGCGGCCTGGTAAGAGGCGATAACGGGAAGGCAAAATTTTCATATGATGAAAATGGTGTTATCGGTGCCAGTGGTGCAAACGGTTATGGTGTTCTAACAACGACAGGTCTCGAATATAGCAAAGATGATGTTAAAATCACGCTACAATTTGATGCTGCAAAAGGCCTAGGCTGGGGTGGTGACCGTAACCAGACAGGCACGGCTCAGAGACTTTCCCCTTCTGTTGATAATCCGAACAGTCCGCTTCATGGCATTGCCAGCATCCTCGCCGGCTCTGACAACGAACAGCGCCTTTATAATTTAACGCAGATGGATGGTGAAATCGCCTCCGATATGCGGACCGGCAATATCAATAACAATTTCTGGGTCAGAGATTCCGTTAATAACCGCCTCGACTGCCTCGAAGACACGTTCCGCCAGATCGGCGACGGCAAAGCCACAAATTCCAATGTCTGCGGCGTTACCGGTAAAAAGGTCAATGTCTGGGGCAATATGTATGGCGGACTTGGCGGACAAAACGGCCATTCCGGCTGGGATTACGCCGCAAAGACCAGAGATAACGAAGCCGGCTTCATCTGGGGTGTCGATGGCGAAATCGGATCTGAAGGCTATGCCGAGGATAGATGGCATGTCGGGATGATGATGGGCTATGGATCCGTCATGGAATCAGCCAGCGGCGTCTCCTCCTCCGGTGAAAGTAACAACGCCAATATCGGTATGTATTTCGGTAAGCAAGTTCGTTTTGATAACCAGAACTTCTTCACCTTCCACGGCCAGTTTGGCTATACATGGAATATTATGAGCTGGCACCGTTCTGTTGATCTCCAAGGAGCCGCCGCACAATATAATCAGAGCCTCCATGCCAATGAGCTTGGCGGTACAGCGCATATCAATGCCGAGATCGCTTATAAGCATGTCTTTAATCTCTGGGGCACTCCCCTTGAACTCGCGCCAACCGGCTCCATCACCTATTTGAACTATGAGCAGGGTTCCTACCATGAAACAGGCGGCAATCTCGCACTGCACGGCGCAGCCACCAATACCAATTTAGGCTATGGCTTTATGGGGGCAAAAATCGCAACCAACTTTAATATTGGTAATGTTGTCATTACACCGCATGGCAAATTCGGTTATCGCCGCTCCTTCGGGGCCAACCAATCTTATACCCATACAGGATTTGAAGCCCTCGGTGGCGGCACCGATGGACTCTCTATTGTTGGTGTACCGGTGGTACAGGATCAGGCGCTCACAGAATTGGGCTTTGATGTGCATCCAACCGAGTATCTTTCTTTTGGGGCAAATTATGTCGGGCTTTACGGCGGTCACTCCCAGACGATGTCGGGTGGGCAATTGTCAGCGAAAATCGCCTTCTAATTTTTTGGATTGTTAAACAGAGAAATCTGTCCTTTTCGATTATGAGGCTTAGCGCATGACCCTTTAAGGGGGAATGCCCTCACTTTGTGCATCGAATAAAAACAGATTTCTCATTTTTTCCAATTCTGCAAAAACAACATCTATTGAGGAGATGAAGAGAGAAAATGCGACATATGAAGAAATCTATGGCGGTAATGGGGCTCAGCGGCGTCGCACTGCTTGCCGCCTGTCAGATGCATCCTGTGAATACAAATGTTTGCGGCAATAGACCGACAGACGGGATTTGGCAAGAGAAGGTAAAGGCTGCGCTTTTAGAACAGCTTCCAATGCCCTATGGCGATAAGATGGAAGCGCCAAGCGGGAAAATCAAACCTTACCCGCAGGATGTCAGATATGATTTTGGCTCGCCGCATCGCTACATTATCAATTCAGACAGATTTTTCAGCCGCCCTGTCAAAGAGGCCGGCTATACAGTGTTTATCCGAATTGATGAAAAATTACCCGATAATAAATGGCAAGAGAATAGCCGTTATTATTGTTTCCTGCACAATGATCTTGTGACCGGCTGTGAGCGGGTTCATGCCGCAGAGCCGTGGAAACTTACCCATCTCGGTATCATCTTATCCGATGAATATCCAAGAAAGTAGAAGAAAGATAGAGGGCTATTCCTCTCCCTCTTCCCTCTTACGCCTTTTAGAAAGCATCCCTAAAGCGATTCACGGCAAAACGATTTGCTCTTAAAATTTTGCCGACTTCTTTTTCCGCCTGCTCAAGATCATCATTAACAACCAAATAATCAAATTCCGGCCAATGTGAAATTTCAGAAGCAGCTTTTTCCATTCTCGATTGAATAACCTCTTCTTTATCTGAAGAGCGGTTTCTTAAACGTGTTTCTAAGGCCTCTAAAGAGGGCGGTAAAAGAAAAAGCCCTACAACATCCTTTGGGAAGAGTGCCTTTAACTGACGAAATCCCTGCCAATCGAGATCAAGGAGAATGTCTTTTCCCTCTTTTAAAGATTTTTCCAAAGGCGCACGCGGTGTGCCGTAATAATTATCATAGACTTTTGCCCACTCAATGAAGCCGTCATTTTCAATGAGGCCTTCGAACTGTTCTTTTTCGTAAAAATGATAATCTCTGCCGTCAATTTCTCCTGGACGGGGCTGTCTTGTTGTTGCCGAAATTGAAAGTGTGATGTCAGTATTATTTGAAAGAAGTGATTTGCAAATGGTCGACTTTCCCGTGCCAGAAGGAGCCGCAACAACAAGGCATAGCCCCCTGCGTTTCATTTGTGTAAAATCTCTTTCTGCCATTTGCTTCCCTATGTTTATCTAAGTATTATCATCTTAAAATCGTTTTATTGTCTTTTATCTTTTAAAAGACAAAGGTCAATATCTCCTAAGCTGAAAAGGAACATCAACATGGCAATAAAATCTGTTCAGCACGAAAAAGAAAAAGCGGTAAACGTCAGAAAAGCAGAAAAAATTAAACGTAAAAAAATCAAGGCAGCCCGTGCCCAACAAAGGCGTACTTGCCGCAAACGCCGCCGTAAAGAAAAACAGGCAACCGTTGGCAAAATTAACTTCCGAGGCTAAGACCTCTTTTATGAGAAAGGTGGGGTATTCCCCACCTTCTTTCTATATGAATTATTTCAAAAATTTTTAGAAGATCCGCATTTATGAAAGTCCTCCCCTTTGCCATCCCTGGCCCTGCCCTCTTTGTCCCACGTATTTTCAAAGATCCCCGCGGTGCCTTTAGCGAAACCTACAACCAGACCGTCATGCAGAAGGCAGGGTTAAAAGTTGATTTCGTTCAAGATAATCAGAGCATCTCCCATCCCATTAACACAATCCGTGGCCTGCACTGCCAAAAGACACCTTTTGCGCAAGGTAAACTTGTCCGTTGCGGACAGGGTTCAATTTTAGATGTTGCGATTGATGCCAGAACGGGCTCTCCGCATTTTGGTAAATGGGTCAGCCATGTCCTTACGGCTGAAAAAGGCGAGCAACTTTGGGTACCACCCGGATTTTTGCATGGTTTTCAGACATTAGAAGAAAACTGCCTTGTGCTTTATAAATGCACGGCACCTTATCATCACGCCTCAGATGCTTCTGTTCTTTGGAATGATTCCGAAATTAGTATTGAATGGCATAAATTTTCCAACGAACCTGTTCTTTCTGAAAAAGATCAAAAAGCCGGTGCTTTTAACGAAATTAATAATTGGTTCCCTTATGCGAATTTTCCTGATCTTGAATTTCAGTTCACAACAGAGAAATAATCTCCCTTATGCCTAAAAATACCCCTATTCTTATTATTGGCCATGATGGGCAGGTTGCGACATCCCTACGCCATGAAGCAGAAAAAAACGCTCTAAACCTCGTAGCTATTGGACGCTCCTCCTTAAATTTAGCGACAGCAACACAAGAGGAGCTCTCTGCACTTTTTGAAAAAATTCAGCCTTGGGCCGTCATCAACGCAGCAGCCTTTACCCAAGTTGATCTTGCCGAAACACAACATGCCGAAGCACAAGCCATCAATCAAAAAGGCGTTGCCCTTTTAAGTCAGGAATGTGCCAAAAGAGACCTTCCTTTCCTTCATATTTCCACGGACTATGTTTTTGACGGCTCTAAAGGCTCTCCTTATTTTGAAACAGATCCCGTAGCACCGCTTGGTATTTACGGCAAAACAAAAGAGGCTGGCGAAAAAGAAGCCTTAAAATATAAAAAATCAATCATTTTAAGAACCTCTTGGGTATATTCCGCTTATGGAAAAAATTTTGTAAAAACCATTCTCCATGCGGCAAAAACACGTCCTGTTTTAAAAGTTGTCAATGACCAAAAAGGGAACCCAACCTCTGCACCGGCACTCGCAGAGATCCTTCTCGCCATCTTGAAAAACATTCAAGAAAATGGCTGGAAAGCACAATATCATGGCATTTTTCATGCGACTGGCTCGGGGGAAACAACATGGTACGGATTCACAGAATTCCTCCTCTCGGAACGGGAAAAACACGGGCTTTCCATTCCGGAACTCCTCCCCGTCTCAACAGCAGAATACCCAACGCCTGCAAAACGTCCTGCGGATTCCAGACTTAGCTGCCAAAAACTCAAAGAGGTTTTTGACCTTTCCCTGCCCTGCTGGAAAAAAAGTTGCGCTGAAATTGCACTTGAAATTCTACGTCCAGAATTAGAGATAAAAACCAGCTAAAAACAGGAGCTTTCTGCATGTTGAAATTTCTTTTTAAATATTTAGGATTTCTAAAATATTTTCGTCTTGGCTATTATGATCGCCCCGAAAATGTTCCTGTCGTCAGTGTTCGTGGCATGATTTATATGCAGATTGCTATTTTTCTTTATATTCTTTTTATTGCCCTTTGCTTAGGTAGGACAGATACACTCTAAAAAGCCTTTGGTCTCTCTTAACGGACAAGCCAAAGCGCTGCGGCAAAGATCATCATCCCAAAAATAAAAAAGCCGAGTGCAAGACCCACAGTAACAGCACGCCAAAAAGAAATCTGCTCAAGCTTATCATGAACGAAGAAGATTCCTGCTTTTGTCTTTTTATAAAACAACATGATTTTTTGCTTTATAAAAAGGCAAATTCTTTGCCAAAATTTTATTAAAAAATTCCTTTTTTCAAGAAAATCCTCAGAAGAGTCTGAATGCAGCGTATTTTCAAGATCTTCCATGACCTTCTCCCCGAAATAAAGGACTTTAAAAGAAAATTATCCTCACCAAAAAAGATATTTTCTGCTATTATCATTAGGTAAAACATCTCTGACGAAATCTGCAAGTGCTCTGATGAAAACAATAGCCAAATACTCCCGCTGGATATTATCCTTTTTCTGCCTTTTTTCCCTTGCGGCCTGCAACATCAAAGGCCCTTTTCATCACCCAAGCACCTCAACACAACTCCTCACGGCTGTGAACTTACCAACACCGCGCCTTGCTGTTCCCGTTCCTGTCACCATCAAAATCCCGAACCGTGAAACAGCTAATCGTTTTACCAGAGCTCTCACAAGTGCATTGGTGGCCCAAAATGTCCCTGCCGTAAGCCGTGCGCCAAGCCCAGGTGATTGGTGGATTGATCTAGAGGCACATCAACAAGGTGATTTCGTCATTGCCCATTACGCGATTATGGGAGCGAATAATATCATTCAATCCCAAGGGGATACTGATCCTGTCGAAAAATCTGCATGGGACAAAAGCGATCATGATGCGTTAAATACGGTCGCTCTTCAAATTGCGCCTGCCGTTGCCCATGCGCTCAGTGATATTCAGGCCGATCGCATGACGCATGATCCTATGAGCCTACAGAGCAGACCCTCCCGCCTCTACTTACAAAGCGTAAATGGTGCACCAGGAGACGGTAATCTCCTTCTATCAAGAGCCTTTTACAGTGCCTATCCCAAAGATGCTGGAACACTCCTCACCACAAACCAAGGCGCTGATTTTCTTATCAATACAGAAGTTAATCTCTCCAACGCACCGGCGGACGCTCAAGGAAACCCGCAACAGCAAATCGAACTCATTTGGCATGTCCAAGCAACAATGGACAAAAAAGAGGTCGGCGCTGCCACACAAATTCACGCCATCCCTGCCCATTCACTCGATGGGAATTGGGGAGATACGGCGGTTGCGGCAGCCAACGAAGCCGGCCCCGCGATTGCACAAATCATTGCCAATTATACCGGGAAAAACCGAAAATCCCTCCTTTCTCCTGAAAGTAAAATTTTAAGTGAACCGCTGAATAAACCTGACCCGATGAACACACCCGTAGAAAAAAATTATTAGTTAAACCTATTCGTTTGAGGAGAATATTTTATATTTTTCCCAGCTCTGCTAAATTACCCTTGTTAAATACCCCTTTAAAACGGAATGAGAATTTAGAATGAAAATTGTTGCCTGTAATAGCAATTTACCCTTAGCAGAAGCCATTTCTAAGGAAACGGGAATCCCTCTTTGCAAAAGTTCCATTCGCCGTTTTGCTGATGGGGAAATTTTTGCGGAACTCTTGGAAAATGTTCGTGGAGAGGATGTCTTTGTTATTCAAAGCACTTGCGCTCCAACCAACGATCATCTGATGGAGCTTTTAATTGTTCTTGATGCGCTGCGCCGAGGTTCCGCCAAACGTATCACTGCCGTTATTCCTTATTTCGGTTATGCAAGGCAGGAACGCAAATCAGGTCCCCGTACCCCTATCAGCGCTAAACTCGTTGCTAATCTTCTCACTGAATCTGGTGCTAACCGCGTTCTGACCTTGGATCTTCATGCCATGCAAATCCAAGGTTTTTTTGATATTCCAACCGATAATCTTTATGCCGCCCCCCTCTTTGTTCAAGATATTAAAGAGCGTTTGCCTAAAACCATGAAAGCCTATCCAGAAGGCACGGAAATGGTGATTGTTTCTCCTGATGTCGGTGGGGTTGTCCGTGCTCGCCAGCTTGCACGCCGTTTAAATGCCGATCTTGCTATCATTGATAAACGACGTGAACGTGCAGGCGTTTCCGAAGTGATGAATGTTATCGGAGACGTTAGAGGTAAATATTGTATTCTTGTCGATGATATTATTGATAGTGGCGGATCTCTTTGCAATGCAGCTACAGCGCTTATAAAATCCGGTGCGCTGGGTGTGGAGGCCTATATCACCCATGGTGTTCTCACAGGAGAGGCTGTAGAGCGTGTGTGTTCAAGTGATCTAAAAACCCTGACCTTGACCGACACTATTCCTGAAACCGAAGCCGCCGCTAAAGCTAAAAATATTCGCTATATCTCAACGGCAAAATTAATTAGCCGAGCCATAAAAGCCGTTTCTGAGGAAAGCTCAATCTCGATCCTATTTGAGTAAGAAATTCAAAAATTTCTAACGCTTTATCCTTCAAAGTTATTGTCGAAAGTTTACACCCCCCATGCCCTATAAAACCAAAAATAAAGCTTTCCTGCCGCACAAGCTTATGGAAAAAGATTTCTGGTTTTTAAGGCATGGGGAAACAGACTGGAATATTGTTCGCCGCTTTCAAGGGGTCAGCAATATTCCCTTAAATAATCACGGAAGAGCACAGGCGAAGGAAGCGGCACGACAATTAGCGCCTTTATTTGCGCAAGGTAAAAAACCTTTTGACCGCCTAATCTCTTCACCTCTCGATCGTGCAAAAGAAACAGCCGAAATCGTTCAAAAAATTCTGAAAGAAGAAGTTGCTATCCATCTTCCCCTGGAAATTGAAAATCTTCTTATTGAGGTAAATTTTGGTATCAAAGAAGGGACACTGCCGGATCCCGAAGACAACTGGTATGCTGAATGGATGCACGGCGCAGAACCCCCTGAAGGTGCAGAAAGCTTTCAAGCCTTGCAAGAACGTATTTTAAAAGGAATAAATAAGAATTTCCTTTCTTACGAAAATGAAAAAATTATGTTTGTCGCGCATGGGGCAGTTTTCCGTGCCGTTCGCAGTGCAATTAATCTGCCACCTCAATATTCCCTGCCCAACGCAACCCCGGTGGCGCTTATCCCCCCTGCTCCATCAGAAGAAAGCTGGGACTATCAGCTTCACCCCGTGAAAGTTGTAAACTAAGCTTTTGAAAAAATGCCTTCTTTCGCCAAGCCTAACAGGTCTAGCGCTGATTTTCAGCGCTATTCTAGGCATATTAACGGCCTCTTCTCCCTTTAAAGATATTTATGGCCTTCTTCTTGAAAGCATACCTTTTACATCTCTGCCGTTTTCAGGTTTAGATTGGGTTAATGAGGCACTCTTAGGCTTTTTCTTTGCTATTTTAGGGGTTGAACTTCGTCGTGATTGTGAAAGCGGCCCGCTCAGCAATCCAAAATCTGCCCTTTTTCCCTTGTTGGGTGCTTTAGGCGGCATGGCACTTCCGGCGCTCATTGCTTTCTTAGCCGCTCTTCTTTCCCCGAAAAGTGCAGGATTAAATGGCTGGGCGATTCCAACGGCAACGGATGCGGCCTTAACCGTGCCTTTATTGGCCATGGCAAAAACACTCCCGCAATCTATCCGTAGTTTTGTCAGCGCCTTAGCTATTTTTGATGATTTAGGGGCAATTCTTATTCTTGCCCTTTTCTATGGCCATACCCCTGATCTCTTTTGGCTAACGATCCTTCCGCTACCTCTCGCCTTGCTGATTTGGATTGGAAAATCCGGCCTTAAGCCACAATATCTCCTAACGCTCTCGATCGCTGTAACAGGTATCCTCTGGTATTTTCTCTGCCGTGCGGGTATTGCTCCTGAACTTGCAGGACTTGCCCTTGGGCTTACCTTGCCAAAAGAATCAGGCATGCGTCTTGCATCCTTTTTAAGCCTTCCTGTTGCTTGGATCATTTTGCCGCTATTTGCCTTTTGCAATACCGGAATTGACCTGACAAAATGCCATTTTGACTATTTTCAAAGTGGGGCCTTTCTTGGGCCAAGCTTAGGGCTTTTTCTCGGCAAACCGCTCGGCATTGCCCTGATTGTTCTCCTCTGTGAGAAAGCTGGCCTGCCTGCCCCTTGGAAAAAACATGAAAGACATTGGCTCTTGGGCGCTTTTATGAGCTGCGGTATTGGCTTTACCATTTCTCTGCTCCTTTCACGCCTTGCCTATCCCGCCATAGATTTCCAAATGCAGGCGGAAGCCGGCGTTGCGCTTGCCTCCACGCTATCGGCCCTTTGTGCCTATTTTCTTTTAAAAAGATCTTCTTATTTAAACAGATAAAAAAAGCCCCCCAAATTGGGAGGCTTTTTAAAAATTATTTCACAAAATTTAGAGCGAATAATACATCTCAAACTCTGCCGGATGTGGACTTTTTTCTAAACGCAGCACATCTCTCATTTTCAATTCAATATGTGCCTCAATTTGATCTTTGGTAAAGACGCCGCCTTCAAGTAAGAAATCATGATCTTTTTCCAAAGCCTGCAAAGCAGAGCGTAAAGAATGGCAAACTGTTGGAATTTTTTTCCGTTCCGCCTCTGGCAATTCATAAAGATTTCCAGACATAGCCTCACCCGGATGAATTTTTTTCTTAATCCCGTCCAGACCGGCCATCAACATAGCGGAAAAGGCAAGATAAGGGTTGGCTGTCGCATCTGGAAAACGCACCTCAACACGCTTACCTTTTGGATTATTCACCAAAGGAATACGACAGGAAGCTGAACGGTTAGCCGCAGAATAAGCCAAAAGAACCGGTGCCTCAAAACCCGGCAACAAACGTTTATAAGAGTTTGTGGATGGGTTGGTGAAAGCATTCAAGGCTTTAGCATGGTGGAGAATACCGCCGATATAATAAAGCGCCGTTTCAGAAAGGCCTGCATATTCCTTGCCTGCAAAAACAGGCTTGCCTTCTTTCCAAATAGACTGATGCACATGCATCCCAGAACCATTTTCGCCTAGAATTGGCTTTGGCATGAAGGTTGCCGTTTTACCGTAAGAAGCCGCCGCATTATGCACGCAATATTTATAAATCTGCATATTATCAGCAGCTTTAATCAAAGAGGCAAAGCGAATACCAAGCTCATGCTGAGAGCGGGCAACCTCATGATGATGACGTTCCGGCTCTAAGCCCATTTCCGCCATAAGGGAAAGCATTTCTGAACGCAGATCCGGTTCACTATCAACCGGATTGAGCTTCATATAGCCGCCATTATGACCGGGCCGCTGACCAAAATTTCCTTCGGAATAATCTTTTAAGCCAGCTTCTGCACCTTCGGTGCTTTCAACTTGGTACGTGCTGTAATGTCCCCCAACACCAAAACGTGCATTATCAAAAATAAAAAATTCCCCCTCAGGCCCGAAGAAAGCTTCATCCGCAATGCCGGTGCTTTTGAGATATTCCTCTGCACGGCGGCCTGTGGCACGTGGATCACGTGGATAAAGCGCACCTGTAAGCGGATTAACAACATCACAAATCAAAACAAGTTGCGGACGTGCTGAAAAAGCATCTAGAACAGCCGTTTCCGGGTCAGGGATCAAAGCCATATCTGCCTGATCAATGGCTTGCCAACCCGGAATAGAAGAAGCATCAAAAAGGAAACCCTCTTCAAAACTTTCCGGTGTTAAAGTTGCAACGGCCTGTGCGACATGATGCCATCTTCCATCTGGGCTAGTGAAGCGCAAATCGGCAAAATCAATGCCCTGCTCTTCGATCATGGAAAGAATTTTCTGAATAGCTGCTTTCGAATGTTTCTTCGGGGCAGTTGCGTTTTTTTTGGGGGATGGCATAGCTAAGACCTTAAGAAATTATAGACAAATTAAAGTCTCCGAGAAGACTTTCCTTTTTAATCCGTTTTTTCTTCATTTCCTAGTCTTTTAGACTATTGCATCCTCTGCTAACCTATTAGTCCCCCAATATTTTAATTTATGCTTTTAAGGCCTCTCAGCCAGCATAGAGAGCAACCAAAGAGCGAAAAACGCCTCTGAGGATATAGGGAAATAAAAACTGCAAACTCAGTAAAAGGACCAAAGGCGAGAAATCCATCATGCCGGTTTGCGGTAGAATCGCCCGAATAGGATTTAGCGCTGGCTCAACCAATTTAGCGGTTACCTGAAAAATCGCCATGACAAACCGATTCTCTTGGCTAATAAGTCCAAAACCAATAACCATGGAAAGGATACAATAAGCCAAAATCACATAGACATAAGCATCCATTAAAAAGAAAAGAAGTTGAAAAACAGTTGCAATCAGCAGCACGTAATATTCCTTAATTTCGGCTTTATCCGTTCAAAGCCATTCTATAATATTGTTCTCAGATTTAGCTTGTTTAGGGTAAAAATAGAAGGAAAAGCTTTTTCTCTTTATTTCCTCTTCTCTCCCTCTTGACCTCTTCTGTAAAAAGCGCAATGGATACAAACAAGAACTTGGAATAAGCCTGTAGGCTTCATGGGGGTTTAGCTCAGTTGGTAGAGCGTGTCGTTCGCAATGACAAGGCCAGCGGTTCGATTCCGCTAATCTCCACCATATTCATCTAAGAAACGCACTTTCCTGCTGCTTTTCTTGTTTTTAAAATTTTCTGTCCCACGCCCAGTCCTACATTTATTACATTTCTTCTTTTTCTAAAAACTGTTAGAAATCTTGAGTATTATTGACCTAAAAATCTCAAGGAAATTCTGCATGGCCGCTTCTGAAAAGCCTAAAACAGCCACAAAGAAAACTATAAAAACAGAAAGTTTCGAATCTTCCTTATTTAAAGCTGCCGATAAATTACGTAAAAATTTAGAACCGTCTCAATATAAATATATTGTTCTTGGCCTGATTTTCCTGCGTTATATTTCTGCCTCTTTTGAAGAAAAACATGCAGAACTTCTTAAGGAATATCCAGACTCTGCCGAGGATAGAGATGAATATATCGCTGAGAATATTTTCTGGGTTCCAAAAGAGGCACGCTGGGAATTTCTAAAAGAGAATGCCCGCATTACAGGTCAGCATAAAAACGCAAAAACAGGCCGCATGGAAAATGTTTCGATTGGCTTGCTCATTGATCGTGCAATGGAAGCTGTCGAACGAGACAATCTCTCTCTTAAAGGTGTTTTGCCCTCTGGCTATGCAGAGCCTGCCTTAGACCAATCAATGATTGGCGGTCTCGTTGAGCAGTTCACCAATGACATTAAACCTCAGAAAAAAGGCCAAACGACGAGAGACCTTCTCGGCCAAGTTTATGAATATTTTCTGGGCGAATTTGCAGGGAAAGAAGGCAAAAGAGGCGGTGAATTTTACACACCACGCTGTGTGGTGCAGCTTTTAGTTGAAATGCTCTCCCCGCAACAGGGTGAGCGAATTTATGACCCCTGTTGTGGATCGGGTGGGATGTTCATCCAATCTGAAAAATTTATCGAAGCCCATGGCGGAAAAATTGGCGACATTGCCATTTACGGACAGGAAAGCAATCAGACAACCTTTAAACTCGCCAAAATGAATCTCGGTGTTCGAGGGATTTCTGCCAATATTCAATGGAATAATGTCGGCTCCTTTTTAAAAGATGAGCTTCCCGATGAACGTTTCGAAGTGATCTTGGCCAATCCGCCCTTTAACATCTCGGATTGGTGGGAAGCATCCCTGCAAGGAGATGTCCGCTGGAAATATGGCCAGCCGCCACAGGGAAACGCCAATTTTGGGTGGATGTCGCATATTTTGCATCATTTAACCCCTGATGGACGCGCAGGCGTGGTTTTAGCCAATGGCTCTATGTCCTCAGGGCAAAAAGAGGAATCTGCCATTCGTCAGAATATGATTGAAGAACAGGTTGTTGACTGTATCGTCGCCCTGCCGGGACAAATGTTTTTTACAACGCAAATTCCAGCCTGCTTATGGTTTTTAAATAAAGAGAAAAACCCAAAAACATTACGCAATCGTAAAAAGGAAATTCTCTTTATTGATGCCAGAAAAATGGGAAAAATGGTGAGCCGTACACGGCGAGAGCTCACTAAAGAAGATATCGCAAAAATTGCCCAAACCTACCACGCATGGCAGGGGATCAAAGAGGCTGGGAAATATGAAGATATCGCGGGCTTTTGTTACGCCGCAACCTTAGACGAAGTCGCCGAAAATGATTTTATCGTCACGCCCGGCCGATATGTCGGCATCGCTGAAAGCGAAGAAGATACCGAACCCTTTTTAGAAAAATTCTCCCGCCTTCAAAAAGCCCTTTTTGAGTCTCTCGAAAAAAGCGCAAGCCTCGACAAAGCGATCAAAGACAATCTTAATAAGATTATTCTGCCCCAAGAAGAGGAGATAAAAAATGACGCTTGATCTCTCAACGCTTCGCCTTGCGGTAAAGAATTTAAAAGAGGGAGAGGCGCTTCTGAAAGAACATCCCGATAGCCCTGCCTATCGTGATATGCAAACCAAACGCTTCGATCTTGCATATGAACAGGCACATAAATTTATCAAAAGATGGCTTGCTGAAAATCACCCCTCCCCCGAAGAGGCCTCCCAACTCTCTTTCCCTACCATGATTAGAGAAGCCTATGCTTTTGGGATTATCGCCCATAGCTGGGATGTCTGGCAGCAGTTTAGGATTTTACGGAATAAATCTGTTCATACCTATAATGCAGAAATCGCCAAGGAGGTTTTGGAAGGTATTCCTGATTTTCTAAAAGAAGCTGAAGTACTTTTGGCACGCCTTGAAGCAAAAATGGCTTAATAATGCCAAAAAATCTTTCTGCCCTGCGTTTGGAGCCAAAATATTTAAAAATTGTGCAGGGTATTTTACAAAAAATTATTCCGGATCATGATGTGGCTGTTTTTGGAAGTCGAACCCAACCTGAAGCCGTTTTACGACGTGGCTCAGATCTTGACCTCGCCCTTATGGGGAAAAATGGCCTCGATTTAAAAACACAAAGCATTTTAGCAACTGAGTTTGATGAGGCACCGCTTCCCATGAAAATAGACCTTGTCCTCTGGGCAGAAATGACACCTGAATTCCAAAAATTGATACAGAATGACCTTATTTTCATTCAGAAAAAGAAATCATGAAATTGACTAATCATACGCATAAACTGCCTACAGGATGGCAGAAAGTCAGACTTGGGGATGCTATAACATATTCCACCAATAAGGGGCGTGCATCCAAAAACAATTACATATCAACAGACAGCATGCTTCCTAATCTTGGAGGGGTTGAATTTTTTAAATCCAAATCACCAAAAGGAAATTCCACGCTTTTTGAAAAAAATCATATCCTTTTTTCAAATATTAGAACCTATTTCAGAAAAATCTGGAAAGCCGATAGAAATGGCTATTGCTCTAACGATGTTTTAGTATTTATCCCTAATGATAAAATAAATACCGACTTTCTTTTTTATATTTTAACAACTCCATTTTTTACAGAATATTCTTGCCAAACCTCAAAAGGCGCAAAAATGCCAAGAGGAGATAAAGATGCTCTCAAACTTTTTGATCTTCTTCTTCCTCCTCTTCCTGAACAAAAAGCGATTGCAGGAGTTTTAGGCAGTCTGGATGATAAAATCCAACATAATAAAGAGCAGAATAAAATTTTAGAGGGAACGGCCCGCACACTGTTTCAAGATTGGTTTGTCAATTTTGGCCCTGTTAAAGAAAAAATTAATGCCAAAAAAGAAAACCGCCCTGAGAATCCCTACCTTGACCCTGAAATCTGGAACCTCTTTCCCAACACCCTAAACGATGACGGAATCCCCGAAGGCTGGGAAGAAAAGCCTTTAGATGATAGCATAAATTTTCTAAATGGCTTAGCGCTACAAAAATTTCCGCCGAAAAATGGTGAGAACGAACTTCCAGTTCTTAAAATTTCTCAACTTCGCTCTCAAAATACGAATGGAGCCGATAGAGCGAGTAGCAACCTACCTGAAAAATATATTGTAAAAGCAGGAGATTTAATTTTTTCTTGGTCTGGAAGCTTAATTGTTAATATTTGGCATGGAGAAAATGTCGCTTTAAACCAACACCTTTTCAAAGTAACCTCCTCGAACTTTCCTCAATGGTTCGTCCAAAACTGGCTTCTACATCATTTACCTGAATTTCAGCAAATTGCATCTGCTAAAGTAACCACGATGGGACATATCCAACGAAAACATTTAACAGAAGCAAAAATTTTTGTTCCTTCTTCAGAACTTCTAAGTCAAATGGAACAAAATATAGCCTCTTTGCACCAAAAAATTCACCAAAACGAAGAAGAAAATCGTCACTTAATTGAATTACGAGACACTCTTCTCCCCCGCCTTATTTCTGGCAAAGTCCGAGTAAAATTTTAATCTAAAAAAATATTATCAAAGGATTTTAGGATGCCTTTAGAAAAGACGAACTCTGAAAATAACCATAAAGAATCTACGATAATACTAAGTATTCGCTATGCTGGCTCTGCTGTAGAAGGTAGTATAAATGCTACTGAATTAGGTAATTCTCTTGCTGGGTTTGGAACATTACTGGAGCAAGCTTCTTCTGTCCTTTACAGCTCCTCTGCAAGTGTAAGTGCCCGTGTTCAAACAAACTTTGAGCATGGCTCTTTCATTGCCTATCTCGAACTCGCCTATCATTTTTGGGAACCTGTTCGAGATTTTATAAATAGCCCTGATTATCAAGCAATAAAATCATTAGCAGAAACCATAGGGCTCTTGGGGTTAAGAAAGGGCTTGCCTGCAAGCATAAATAGTCTAATTTCTTTTATTAAATATCTCCAAAAACGTAAGATTACAGAAGAGAAGTCTTCTTTCGACATGATGGAAATATTAATTATCAATCAAGATGGTGACCCTGAAAAAATCAGCGTTTCAAAAGATATTTGGAAACTATTTAAGAGTCTAAAAGCACGAAGTGCCCTACAGGAAACTCTTTCCCCACTAAAACATTCTGGCATAGATGAAATTACCTTTCACATAAGCGGTACACCAGAATCTCAGAAAACAATTGTTACTAAAGATGAATACGCTTCATTTGAAATCCCACTCAATGAAAAAGTCCTCATTGATGAACGCGTCAGAGAAAAAATTTTAGAGGTTATTGCAATAAATTTTGAAGGAACTTCTTGGCAGTTTCGAGAAGAAAACAAAAAAAAGAAAATAAAAGCAGCAATAACCGATAGTGTTTTTATACGAAGTGTTAACAATGATGAAATCTCCTTTAAAAAAGGAGACACAATAACCTGTTTATTAAAAATATTTACTTATGAAACACTCAAAGGCAATAAAATAGAATACGAAATTACAAAGGTGCTAAAACTAGGTAGAAATCCATTTACTCGTATTTCTCAACCGCGTTTTAACTTTTAAATAAAGCTTATCCCATGATTGGAAATCTTTTCTTTCTCAAAAGTTACTCTGTATTTCCGATACTATCCTAAATAAAAAAGGGGAAAGATTTTCTTTCCCCTTTTTACTTCTAGGCTTTTAAACCTTACGCCAATGGGCTGGATCATTCGGATTAGGCTTTGTTTCTCTCTCACGAGCAACATGAGGTTCAAACCCTGCGTCCTTGGCAAGTTCTATCGCCTCTTTTTGTGTCTTAGCATCTAAAACGACTTCACCACCTGCTTTTTTAACAAGATGTTTTTCAACAGGCTCACCTGTTGAATGTGCAGGATCTGGAACAATAAAAACTTTCTTAGTCATAAGGTGTTACTCCTCATCTAACTTATCCCCACCCTAGCAAATATATGGTTTGTAAGATCTTAGAAAACAAGCTCTCTCAAAGCTTATTCAACTTTTAGTTTACTTTTGCTGTTTTTGCCCATTCTTGATAAAGTAAAGCGCTTAATCCAAAGATAAATTATAAGGATCATATAATGGCAGTTCAGGCGTTTTTATCTTATTGCCATGAGGATGAAGCAGGGCTTTTAGAACTCAGAAAACGCCTTGCAACCTTGAAGCGTCAAGGCTTTATAAAAGACTGGTCAGATCATCAAATAACAGCAGGAACAGAAATTGATCCTGAGGTGAAAAAGCAACTCGAAAATAGCCAGCTTTTCATCGCTTTAGTAAGCCCTGATTATATAGATTCTGGCTACTGTTGGGATAAAGAACTTCAAATTGCACTGCAACGTCAAACAGCAGGAAATATGTCTGTCCTTCCTGTTATTTATCGTTTTTCTGACTGGAAACATACGCCTTTAAGTCAAAAATTATGTATTCCGAAAGATGGACACCCTATTCTTTCCAGATTTTGGTTTAATGAAGATGAAGCATGGCAAAATGTTATTGAGAAATTACGTGATGTTTTACAAAAACTCAATCAACCTAAGCCAACCCAAGTAAAATTTACACCTACTGAAATTAAGGATACCCCACAGAACATTTCTGCGACATCCCTGCATACCTTATCCCTACCAAAAAATTTTACTGACTATGATAAACAGAATTTCGTTCAAAATAGCTTCAAGACCCTTACTGCATTTTTTGAAAAAAGAATCTCCGCCATTCAAAATGAAAGTCCAGGCTGGCAAGGCTCCTTTGAACAAAAGACAAATGACTTAGCAATTGTCTCTATTTATCTTGAGGGAAATTTAGCTGCTCAAGCTTCCCTTGTTTTAACGGCTCCTGATAATTCTTTTGGCTTTGCCACATCAAATACTCCTAAAATGCCTTCTTTAATCTGTTATTCTGAAGGGGCTCTATCCTATGGAAAATATAAAGTCTCTATGGGAACCTTTTGGCATCTCAATGGCGGTGCTTCTTCAAGCAGTCATGATCCATCCTGCATTCTTGAGCTACACGAAGGATTTTCCTCATTGAGTTGGCAAAAACATACTGGAGCGATTGAAGGATTTACTCAATCCCAACTTATTCTAGCAGAGCGAACCTCAGAAGAAGGATTTTCTGCTGAAGAAGTCGCTGATATTTTCTGGAATTTTCTGATTAAAAAAGCCAGTAAAATTAAAGAAAAAGATACTGCACCCTATTTCCGCTATTAGAGACTTCTCCCCTATGATTTCCCCTTTCCTCTCTGAAAATGAACTCGAAATGACAGCCTGTAAGTGGTTAGAGGATTTAGGCTGGAAGGTTGAGAATTGGAAGTATGAGAGCTTTCCCAATTCAGAGCGGGAAAGTCGCCAGATTGCGCTTTTAGAAAATCGCCTTGAGGCGGCATTACGAAAATTTAATCCTGACATGCCGGAGGCCGCCATTTCGGCAGCTTTAAGTGCACTCCGCCGTCCGGAATATGATAATCTCACCTTAGAGAATGAGCGCCTTCATAATCTCCTCATAAAGGGCGTGAATGTCAGTATTCGCAAGTCAGACGGCACATATAAACATGAATATGCGTCCGTTATTGATTTTAAAAATCCAGAAAAGAATGATTTTTTAGCGGTTCGTCAACTATGGATGCAAGAGGGGCGAGATACCAGATGCGCTGATATTGCCCTCTATCTTAATGGGATGATGGTTGGGCTGATTGAACTAAAAAGTCCATCGAATGATTCTAATATTGAAGATGCCTATGGGCAGTTGCAAACCTATAAGGCTGAGCTTCCTGCTTTTCTAAGGTTTAATGAATTTCTCATTATTTCAGATGGCATCACTTCTCGCATTGGTTCCCTGACCGCTAATTTTCGGCGCTTTATGAACTGGCGCACGTCTCATCAAGCAAATGGAGATGAAAATCTTAAAAATCTTCTGAAGGGTGTTTGCGAGAAAAAAGTCTTTTTAGACCTAATTTCCTGTGCCATTGCCTTTAAGAAAGATTCCAAAGAAAGCATTAAAATTTTAGCGGGCTATCACCAATATTACGCTTTAAAAAAAGCCATTCCACATATTTTAGAGGCCAGCCGTACCGATCAAAGAGGCGGTGTCATTTGGCATACGCAGGGCGCAGGTAAATCCCTTTTAATGGCCTTCCTCGCCCGTGCCCTTATTCAGCAGGCAGAGCTTAGAAATCCGACACTGCTTATTTTAACGGATCGTAATGATTTAGATGACCAGCTCTATCAAACTTTTTGGGAAGTGCAGGATTTTCTAACGACGACACCTCAGCAAGCCAAAACAAGAGATGATTTACGCCGTCTTTTAAACCGTAATAATGGGGGGATTATTTTCTCAACGCTTCAGAAATTCGGTCTTTCTGAGGACGAAGAAGAAATGCCACGCCTTTCTGAACGTCAAAATATTATTGTCCTCGCCGATGAGGCGCACCGTTCCCAATATGGACTTGGAGACAAATTCAACCCCAAAAGCGGCCAGATTAAATCAGGGCTAGCGCAAAATGTTCGCGATGCCTTGCCAAAGGCAACCTTCGTTGGGTTTACAGGCACACCACTTGAAAAAGAGGATAAAAGCACAACAGGATTATTTGGGGCATATCTTGATATTTATGATATTAGCCAAGCCGTCCTCGATGAAGTCACAGTCCCTGTTTATTATGAACCCCATCTTATTCCACTGGATCTCGACAAAGACGCTCTCGAAGAAATCAGAGAAAAATACGATGCGGTAGCAGAGGAAGAGGAGGAAAATGTTCAACGCCAGCTTGCCTATCTTCAAATGGAAAAGCTCATGGGATCAAAGCCTCGCTTAAAAAGACTTGCAGAGCATTTAGTAGCGCATTTTGAAACACGACAAGACAGTCAGGAAGTCCCCGGTAAGGGCATGATTGTTGGATTCAGTCGTAAAGTCTGTGCAGATCTTTATGAGGAAATCATTGCGCTACGCCCTGAATGGCACAATGATTCCGATGACAAAGGGGCGATCAAAGTCATCATGACCAGTGCTGCCAGCGATGGCCCCGAACTTGCAAAACATAAAAGTACCAAACAACGCCTAACTCTCCTGGCAGAACGTATTAAAAACCCAGAAGACCCACTCCAACTGGTGATTGTACGAGATATGTGGCTCACAGGTTTTGACGCCCCTTGTCTCAATGTTCTTTATATTGACAAACCGATGAAAGAACATGGGCTCATGCAGGCCATGGCACGGGTCAATCGTGTCTCTAAAGGCAAAAAAGCAGGTCTTGTTGTTGACTATGTTGGTATTGCTGAGGCCCTACGGAAAGCGCTGAATCATTATACCAAAAACAGTGAGCGTTCTGGTGAAAAAGAGATGGGCGTTAATATTGAGATTGCTATCAAAGAGCTTGAAAAACGATTTAAAATTGTTCAAGATTTCTTTAATCCAAGCTCTCCACAAGGGATCAATTATCCTAAAGCCTTAGGCGATAAGACAAGCCATGAGGAGCGCCTACGGATTTTAAGGGATGCTGTTGAACATATTCTAGCCTTACGTCAAAAAGAATTAGCAGCGGCCAAAGATGACTTTCAGAGAAAAGAAGCACGCAATCGTTTTCCACTCGCTGTCAAAACCTTAAAAACAGCTTGGGCACTGGTTCCCTCTACAGATGAAGCGCAAAAAATTAGCAAAGATTTAGGCTTTTTCCTCGCTGTTGATTCTCAAATTGGCAAAGAGCATTTAAAAACGGAGAAACTAAAATCTCGTGCTGAAATAGATCAAGCTATCCGTCATTTAATGGAAAAAGCCCTTCATGCCGATGAAACCATTGATATTTTAGATTTGATGGGCATTGATAAGCCTGAAGTTGAAGTGCTCTCTGAGGCTTTTCTGCATAAATTAAATGAAACAAAGCAACGTAATCTTGCCGTAGAGGCCTTAGAGCGCCTCCTTGCAGATCGCATCCAGAAAATTAGCCGTACAAACCAAACAAAAGGCGGATTGTTTTCTGAAAAACTCCAAGAACTAGTAGGGCGTTATAATGTTGGGCAATTGACGGCGGCTCAAATGCTCGAAGAACTCATCAAACATGCAAAAGCCCTCAATAAAGAGATTCAAGATAGCCAAGAAAGTCCCTTTTCTATCGAGGAAATTGCTTTTTATGATGCGCTTGCCAAAAATACCAGCGCAGTAGAAGCGCTAAAAGAACCTGTTTTACATGAAATGGCCACGGAACTTGTCAAGATTGTAAAGCGGAATGCAACCGTTGACTGGATGCGTACAGAGCAAGGGCGTGCAAAAATGCGGATTGCCATTAAACGCCTGCTCAAAAAATATAAATACCCACCAGATCTAGAAAAAGAAGCGATAACAAGGATTATTACACAGGCAGAGCTAAATGCATCAAACACAGCATCTTAGCCCTAACCTTTTCTCTCTTAGGCTTTATTTAGCTCTGCTCTGAGGATGCCGGCGAATTTTTTGGCAAAAAGATTGGCATAGCTTTCATGGCTTCTGAGGATACGTTCTGCCGGGCCTTTAGATTTGACCAGTTCCATCATGATTTCTGCGGCAATCTTTGCATCTGTTCCCTCATCCTTTTCAGGGAGGCGTGTTGCCAGTTCGGCAATAAATTCTTGAGCATATGCCTTATGTTGTGCAACATCCAAAGGCGGGCCGCCAAGCACACCGCAAGCCTGCTGAATCGTAAAAATAATTTCTTCTTCTGCTGTCATTTTTATCTCTTCTCTATTTTAATCTCTTTGAGGTGCCTCAAATTAGACTATTTTAGTCCAAAATGAAATTCTCTCGCAGATTCTTAAGAAAAATTTGTTCCTTCGCCAAGGAATGCCTAAACTCAAAGCAAATAGAATTTATCATAAAAGGGTCTTTAAAATGACAGTTCAAGCTTTCTTATCTCATGCCCCCAAAGATAAAGACGGTGCATTGGCCGTTATCAAACATTTTGCGCCCTTCTTGGAAACAAAGCAGCTTAAAATTCTTCAAGACGAGGACGAATTACGTAAGCTTTCCCTCACAAAAGAAAATCAACGTAAAATTGAACAGGCAGATATTTTCATAGCCCTTTTTACCCAAGATTATGTCTATAATGGCGCTTGCCGGGATGCGCTCTATATTGCTTTGCAGCTCCGTCTTGCCGGAAAATTGGAAATTCTGCCGATTGCTTGGAAAGAATGTCACTGGACCTCTATCTCAGGGGTCATTCAGCGCCTTGTTCTGCCCAAAGATAAACGCATTGTCACCTATCAAGAAGGCTGGAAACACAATCCGCAAGAGCCTTGGAACCAAATTATAAACCGCCTCTCGCTTTATCTTCAAAAGGCAGAATGTCTTGCCCGTTGCCCTGAACATAAAAAGACCTCTTTCCCGATTATTCAAACCTCTCAGGAAATTCTACAAAAGAAATCAGCACCACAGCGCCCTGCAAATGAAGCCGTAAGCCCAGCACCTCTAAAAATCTCCGAAGAAGCACGAAACACATTCGTACAGGAAAGCCTGCAAAAAATTTCTTGGATTTTTCAAAAAAGACTACTGGCCTATCAGCAGGAAAATCCTCATTTCTCAGAAAAATTAGAGATGGTTTCACCAACTTTAAGCACTGCCAGTCTAAATTCTGAAAAACAAATAATTGCCCAAGCCTCCCTCACGATTGCAAGCCGAAGCGACCCTGTTGCGATCAAAATGGGAAACGGCCTACCGCCCTCCTTGCTTTGCTATTATGAGGGGCCTCTAGAAGAAAAGGGGTTTGCCATTTCCATGGGCGAATTTCTTCTTACAAACAATGGACGCATGGAGATTTCCTCTCAACCTTCTTGTATTTTGGAAATCGTCGAAGGGCCGGCTTCGCTTGGCTGGGGACGTTCAAAAAAACATCGCTCTAGTCTTAGGGAAAAACGGCTCATTAAAGAACGTCCCTCCCAAAATGGCTTCAGTCCGGAACAGGTCGCCAATATCTTCTGGGGATTTTTTATGGCGCAGATCGTGGCAGAATAACAAAATTTAAGAATAAAAAATCAAGCTTATCAAAAGGGCAATTCCAAAAGCTGTAAAAACAAACCCTGAGCAACATTCAATAAGATAAATATATTTCTGCACTTTTGAGGATAATTTACAGGATAAAAACGCCGTCCCTCCAAAAACAAAACCGCTCATCAAACCAACCACCAGTACCACCAGAAGAGCTGTCACATGATGGGAGAACATCGGAAACATAATGGCAAAGAAAATCGCATTTTGGACATCTGTCACATCTGCCAAAAAACCTGCCCTCAGCCCGTATAAAATCGTATTTCTGCCCTGAAACTCGCCGTCTGTCATCAAAAGCTGATGCGTTGCAAAAAACGCCCGATATGCCAAATAAAACATCCAAAAAGCGGCAGCCGCCTCAAGGCAATGATAAATCAGCGCATCTTTATAAAGCAAAACGGCCAATCCCTCCACGCTTAGGATTGTCCAGAGAGAACCACTTGAAATCACACCCAGCGCTGCGCCATAGGCATATCGTTCTCTACCGGCGAGACCACTCTTTGCAATCAGTAAAATGGCAACGCCCGGACTGATTTGAAAGCCGGCCATTGCACCTGCTAAAAGCAAAATATTTGTAAAATTCATGCAAGAGAAAAACCCTATGGAAACGATGAAAAAACAGCCAAAGGCCAGCTTCCTTTTAGAAGTCTTAATCAGAATTTAAAATATGCTCTTTTAAGCAAATCTTTATTTTTGCAAACTCTCAGCTCTTTGTCTTGCATGGCCGAGTTCCTTGACGACATCTTCCGCAATCGGCCAGCCGCCTTCTTTCTCAGCAGCTCTTATGCCTGCTTCGCCATGTAACCACGCACCAGCGCAAGCCCCCTCCCAAATATCCATTCCTGCGGCGAGGCAGGTTCCGAGAATACCTGACAAAACATCGCCAGATCCTGCGGTCGCCAAGGCAGGTGTTGAATGAAGATTGATTGCTGTATGCCCATCCGGATGAGCGATGATCGTCTCACTCCCTTTTAAAAGCACAACAGTGCCGATCAACTTAGCCGCCGCCTGTACCGCCGCCAGTCGATTGCCTTTTTTTAAGCTAAAATCCCCTTCTGTTCCGAATAATTTGGTAAATTCCCCCTCATGTGGTGTGAGGATCGATGCCTTGCGTAAACGCAAAGGGTCTCCGCTCGCCCATCCCAAAAGGCCAGCATCCGCAATGATTTTCACTTCTGATTTGGATAAAATTTCAAAGGCTTTTCCAGCTTCCGAAGGACTTAATCCAGGGCCGCAGACCCAAACTTTCCGCCTTGAATCTTTAAGCAGTTCCTCCAGCGGATCTGTGTCTGCAATCAAACCGGGATTTACCAAGACAAGTGGCAAAAGCATTTCTTCAGAGACAGTAAGACGCACAATGCCCGCACCACTCCGGCGTGCAGCATCTGCGGAAAGGCAAGCCGCTCCTGGCATTCTCCTTCCGCCAACAATGCTCACCACACCCCTTATATATTTACTATATTGATTGTCGAAAATTTGAAGGGGCAAATGAAAAAGACCGGGATGATTATGGAAAAATTTGATTTCCATTGCCCTGAAGGATTCAGGCGGCAAACCAATCTGACACACCTCTACGGTACCGCATTTTTTTCTACCCGGTGCAAGAAGATGTCCCGGACGTTTTGCGGTAAAGGCTATTGTCCGTTGATAAGCAGGAATCTTTCCGGCAAGTGCCCCACTGTCGGAAGAAATACCGCTGGGCATGTCAATCGCCATCCGATTTTTAGCCGATACCATAAAATCCGAAATTTCATCTGGCAGATCTCTTTCAGGGTTAAATCCTGCCCCGAAAACCCCATCGACAACCCAAGCATATTTAGCAGCTTCTTCTGAGGAGAAATGAACGATTTTACCTTGCCAACGTTGTGCTGCCTTTTTTGCCAAATCTGTTTTTGGGGAGCGCCATGGCGCAACGGCCACCTGATACCCTCTCGCGGCTAAATAGCGGGCCATCACATAGCCATCCCCGCCATTATTACCCGGCCCTGCGGCAATCAAAACCGTCTTTTCAGAAGAGACATGCCGGCAAAAGACATCGGCACAGACACGCCCTGCATTTTCCATCAATGTTTCAAGCATCTCACCGGCCGCCTGATCCATTTTTGCCGTATCTGCCGAAGTTAGCAGGGCAAACGGAGAAATCTCTTCCTTTATGACGATTTCTTTTGGCATTTTCCTACCTTTCCAGCTGTTTGAATTTTTCCTGCATGGTCGGATTATTATGCGTTAATCTCTTAATCGTGACATTTTGTGCTTTATCATTGGCAATTCTAAGGTTTTTATCCATTTCCTCCAAAGATTTTTTGGTTTTTTCTAAATCCTTAATGGAAGCCTCAATCCCTTTAATGACCTTCTCAAAATGGTTTCGATAGCGTGTCGAATTAATTTCGATATCACTTTTAAATTCTTCCAGTTTGGCCTCAAAATTTGTCACATCAATATCTTGAGATTTCACTCGCTCAAGCTCTGCCTTATACTCCAAGGATTTTTTACCTGCATTACGTAAGAGGCCGATCATCTGAATAAAAAATTGTGGACGGATCACATACATTTTAGGAAATTCACTGGTCGATACATCCACGATCCCTGTATTATACAGCTCGCTGTCTGTTTCCAACATCGACACTAAAACGGCATATTCACACTTCTTATTTTCACGATCTTTATGTAATTTAGCAAAAAAATCAGCATTCTTATGTTTGGTTGCTGTCGTCTCACCCTCATTTTTCATCTCAAACATGATGGAAACAATTTCATTCCCCTCGAAATCCGCCTCACGGAAAATATAGTCCCCTTTACTGCCAGCACTGGCATCATTATCCTTACCGAAATGGGCAACCGGAAAAGCCATTGCTCTAATCTGATTAAAACTATTTTCACAATGCTGTTCTAAGCTCTCGCCAAGCATTTTAGTGGATTGCTTTTGCTTAAAATCTTTAATCCGCTCAATCTCTTCGTCTTTATATTGGATCTGTAATTGATATTGTTCTTTGAGGGCATTCTCGGAGAGTTTTTTTTCAGCCTCTGCCTGTATAAGCGAATTTTTGAGATGATCCCTCTCTTTTTCAATATGAGAGACAGCCTCTGTTATAAGAGATTTATGTTTAGCCTCCTCTAAATCTAAGGCTTGTTTTTT
Organism: Acetobacteraceae bacterium; assembly: GCA_004843165.1. NCBI lineage: Bacteria > Pseudomonadati > Pseudomonadota > Alphaproteobacteria > Acetobacterales > Acetobacteraceae > Acetobacteraceae bacterium. The sequence goes on along the minus strand of CP039459.1, from coordinate 1,356,355 downwards.
ATCCTGTTCTGCACGGGCTAAATCATCTTTTAGTTTTTGAATTTCATTTTCTTTTGCAAAAGTTTTTTCTTGATATTCAACTTGTTTTTGAGCCTGTATTAACGCAATCTCTGCTTTCTTTTCTCTTTCTGCCTGCTTTTGCTTCTCTTCGAAACTTTTAAGCTTTAGCTGTAGATCTTTAATCTCATTGCGAGCATTTTCAGATTGCCTCTCATATTCATTGGCTTTTTTCGCCTCTGCCAGCTCAATAGCCGTCTGTTTTTCTTGCTCTGCAATTTTAAGACGTTCTGCAAGGGCTTTCTGAAATTCTGCATCATGAACTTGTTTTACAATATCTGCATAGCCTGAGCTTTCCGCATCTATTGGAAATTCTTTATGGCAATGAGGGCATTTAATTTCGTTCATTTTTTAAAACTTTCAAATAGGATTAAATTTACAACAAATGAAAATCTCATTCTTAACTTGGAATCGTATCAAGATTGCAAACTAACAAAGTCTATGAATGACCTGATTGCTACTGCCCCGCCATAATAAAGAAGGGTCTTTGAGCGCTTCCACAAATTTACCGTCAATCAAAACATGGATAAATTCTAAAATCTGAGATTGCTCTGGTGTCAATTCCGCCCTTGTGTAGCCAGTCCAGAGCCAAATATCTTTGTTTTCACATTCTACTTTGACCCGCTGAACCAAATGTAAAATGGCTGGCACATTGCACGGATGCAAAGGGTCGCCCCCCGACAAAGACAGGCCCTGACGTTTGATCCGCATATCGTTTAAATCCGCTATGATGCGATCTTCAATCTCGGCTGTAAAAGCTTTGCCGGAATCTATTTTCCAAGTCGTTTTATTGTAACAGCCACGGCATTTATGCTCACAGCCTGCAACGAATAAGGTACAGCGTGTACCGGGGCCATTGACGACATCAACAGGATAATATTTATGATAATTCATCGACTTTCCCTGAAAATATTCAGCCAAGCCGACCATTCTCTAAATGTTTTACCCTGCGCTTAACCTCCTCCTGCTTCCCTTCATTGAAGGGGCGAGCATCCGGACTGCCGAGATAGCCGCAAACCCGACGTGTTACAGAGAGTTTTTCGGAATCCCGATTGCCGCATTTCGGACAGGTGAAGCCCTTACTTGTGCATTCAAATTCCCCTGAAAAACCACATGCGTAACATTCATCAATCGGCGTATTCGTTCCATAATAAGGGATGCGATCATAGCTGTAATCCCAAACATCCTCCAGCGCTTTTAAATTATGCTGCATATTAGGATATTCGCCATAACAAATGAAACCGCCGGCTGTTAGCGAAGGGTACGGCGCTTCAAAATCCAATTTGTCGTAGGGATTAACCTTTTTTTCAACATCCAAATGAAAGCTATTTGTATAATAGCCTTTATCCGTTACCCCGGAAACAAGGCCAAATTCCGCTTTATCCAAACGGCAAAAACGATCACACAGATTTTCACTGGGTGTGCTGTACAGACTGAAACCATATCCTGTTTCCTGCTTCCAGGCTGTTGTTGCATCCTTTAAACGGGTAACGATTTCTATCGCCTTAAGCTGGCGTTCTTCACTGTCAAACAGATGAAGATCATCCCCAAAAAGCGCATTCATGGTCTCATGCAAACCAATATAACCAAGCGAAATCGTCGCCCGGCCATTTTTAAAAATGTCAGAAACCTCATCTTCTGCCTTGAGCCGAACGCCACAGGCGCCTTCCATATATAAAATCGGCGCAACACGAGCTTTAACGCCCTCTAGGCTGGTAATCCGTGTCATCAGCGCCTTTTTTGCCAGTTCAAGACGCTCTTCCAATAATTCCCAGAAACGCTTTTCATCCTTATTCGCCTCAAGCGCAATCCGTGGCAGATTTAAGCTGACAACGCCTAAATTATTACGTCCATCATGAATCTGCTTCCCATTTTCCTCATAAACGCTCAGAAAGCTTCTGCATCCCATTGGGGTTTTGAAAGAGCCTGTTACCTGGACAATCTGATCATAATTTAAAATATCGGGATACATGCGCTTGCTTGCACATACCAAAGCCAACTGCTTGACATCATAATTCACATCTCCGGGCTTACGGTTAATCCCTTCCCGCAGCACAAAGACAAGCTTTGGAAAAATCGCTGTTTTATGGTTCTTTCCCAGCCCTGCAATACGATTTTGCAGGATTGATTTTTGAATCAATCTTTCTCCCCAGCTCATTCCCAAGCCAAAGCTAAAAGTCACAAAAGGCGTCTGACCATTGGCTGTATGAAGCGTATTGATCTCATATTCCAAGGACTGAAAAGCATCATAGCATTCTTTTTCTGTGCGGGTGCGGGCATAAGCTTCCCCATTTGGAATTTGCCATTCCTCTGCGACTTTCTGATGCTTTTTAAAAGTTTGTTTGACGTAAGGTGCTAAAATTTCATCGATGGAATTAATGGTCGTGCCGCCGTAAATATGGCTGGCAACCTGTGCGATAATCTGTGCGGTCACAGCCGTTGCTGTCAAAATGGATTTTGGCGTTTCAATCTCCGCATTTCCCATTTTAAAGCCCTGCGTCAACATGCCTCTAAGATCAATCAGCATACAGTTAAACATAGGGAAAAACGGCGCATAATCTAAATCATGGTAATGAATCTCTCCTCTTTCATGTCCTGAAACGACATCTGGTGGGAGAAAATATTGTTTGGCGTAATGTTTGGCGACAATGCCAGCCAGCAAATCCCGTTGTGTTGGAATGACTTTGCCATCTTTATTTGCATTCTCATTCAGTAATGCGACATTATGTTGATCCAAAAGGCCGAAAACCTCTTGTGTTAGACGCCCACGCTTCTCACGAGCCAAATCACGATCATGACGGTAGGCAATATAAGCTCTCGCCAATGGCTTATAAGGGCCAGACATGAGTTGATTTTCTACCGCATCCTGAATGTCATGAATATCAACACATTGCTGCCCCTCTAATTGGGCGGCCACCGCATGTGCAACTTTTTTACTATACGCCACATCTTTTACGCCAACAGCGCAAGAAGCTTGTTGTACAGCCTCTTGAATACGGATTTCTTCAAATGGAACTTGACAGCCATCCCGCTTTGTCACGATTGGTGTTCTCATGCGGCTTTCCTCCAAATCATATGCCCCACCCCTAGGAGGGATCTTTTTAAAACTATCACCCCAGAAGAGTCTTTAGCAAACTTTTAGCGATTTGATTTCGTATATCCAATGCCGCTTTTATATCCTATCTTTCCATTTCACTTTATCTCTCTTTCAGCGTAAGCAAAGAATGGAAGGCACGGCACACCTCTTAGCGCAAATAAGGCTTTTCCGGATGTTAAAATCCCTTTTCTTTTTTATATTATTTTGCTCCTTTCTTGGCAGCTCTGCCTTGGCAGACAACCTCCCTCCAAGAAGTTCGGGAAAAATCTATCTGGCAGAAAATGCCGGAAACTGGGTTTATCTTCCCAAAACCGATCCAAGCGGCAACCATAATATTATCTGCCTTGCCCTTACCGAGACCTCCCCTTACGCCGTGACCTTACGAGGCATTTCGGGAGAATTTGGCCTCACCCTAACCAATAAAAAATGGCATCTTATGAGCGGGCAATACCAAAATATTTTGCTGGCAAATAATCATTTTCATTTTTCCAAACGCTTTTATCCGATTGATGCTTGGACGCTGGGCACGACGCTCTCTCCAGAAGAGGAAAATCTTCTTTTTCAAGCTTTCAGCAAAGAAAAAGAGATGCATTTTGCCCTAGAAGGAAATGAAAAATTCACCCTGCCGCTCAAAGGCAGTGCCCGTATTCTTTCGCTGTTATCAAACTGCCTCAAAGAAAGTCATTTTCCCTAAAATTTATTTTAACATCGGCTGTTGCTGCGTAACGCAATGAATCCCACCGCCGCCAGAAGCGATCGCATCAATAGCGACACCAACAACACGGCGATCCGGGAAAGCTTGGCTGAGACGGTCTTTTGCATTACGGTCTGCCTCTCGGTCACCATAAAGGGGCATAATCACCCCCCCATTGACCAAATAGAAATTCAAATAGCTGGCGGCAAAATCCTCGCTCCGATATTTTTGTCGGGGATGTTTCGGCGTATCCATGATTGTCATCAGAAGTTTTCTGCCCTTGGCATCTCTTGCTTTTTCCAAAATATCAAGATTTTCACGGGTCAAGCGATGATCGGGAGAATAAAGATTGCCCTCTAAAGAAACAAAAATCTGTCCCGGCTTAATAAAGCGGACATAAAAATCCGTATGGGCATCCGTAATATCAACTCCCTTTGCCCCTTTAAGCCAAATAATTTTTTCAACACCCAACAAAGCCTTTAAATCGGCCTCGATGATTTCTTTGCTCATATCGGGATTACGATTGTCATTAAGCACGCAACTTTCTGTTAAAATGAGCGTCCCATCCCCATCGACCTCTAAGGCCCCCCCTTCAAGATGGAGCTGCGTTTCGAGGCTTTCTGCTCTGATTTTATTCGCCATAAAAGTTGCAATTTGGGAATCATTGCCATGTGCCTGCTTATTTCCCCAACCATTAAAACCGAAATCAATCGCACCAATTTTAGAGGAATCTTTTTTCTTTTCCGGCAAAACAAAAACAGCGCCCGTATCTCTTAACCAGAAATCATCCAATTCCGCCTGAATCAGAAAAATATCCAAATCATCTTTGAAAATTTCAGAGGCCTCTTCAAAATCCTCTGGCGAAACAAGAAGATTCACCCGTTCAAAGCGGGAAATCGTCCGGGCAATCTCCTCCAACTCATCTTTGACATACGGCACCATCCGCTCCCCCCAAATCACTGAAGAAGCATAATAAGCCATCCATGTCAGCGAATGCTGTACACTCTCTGACGGCATGTAATAAGGCACAAATTCCTGCGCCTGTAATTTAGAAGATAATGCCATGCCAACGCCTACTGTTCCTAATCCGGATACCCCAAGCCCCTGACAAAAATGACGACGTTTCATCCCAAATCCAAATCTTTATATTTTACAAAAAAAAGAAGTTTCGGAGATTTTTGAAAATCTCTGATAACCTCACCCTTGCTCCCTTATTTAAAACACAAATAAGCGCTTACACTTGCATTGATTGTATCAAAAAAATTTATTTAAAAAATTAATTCTCATGATCGAACTAAAATATTTCCAACTTAATAAAATTCTTCCAAAATCTGGAAAGAGATCATTGAAAATTCTAAAATAAACTTCCCTTCTTTTTTCTTAAAGGAAATCTCTATGCCGACCCCAGAATCACGTCTTACCGCCCTAAACCTGACTTTGCCGATGCCGGCAAAATCGGTTGCCAATTACCTGCCTTTTAAACAAGCAGGCGATCTGATTTTTATTTCTGGACAACTCCCTTTAAAGGATGGAAAGCTCCCTTTGACTGGGAAAGTCGGGACTGAAATCTCTATTGAAGAGGGTCAAAAAGCTGCCAAATTGTGCTTTATTAATATTTTAGCGCAACTCAAAGCCGCCATCGGAGATGATTTTTCTGCCGTTGAGGAGATTATTCAACTTCAAGGGTTTGTCTCTTGTGCACCAGATTTTTATGACCACGCCAAAATTATCAATGGCGCCTCCGATCTCGCTGTCGAGATTTTTGGAGAAAAAGGCTGTCATTCCCGTTTTGCTGTGGGCGTTTCCAGCCTTCCACTCAATGCGCCTGTCGAAATTTCGGCCATTATCAGAGTGCGTCTATAAAATTATAAAAAAAATGCCTATATAAAGAGGCAACAGATTTAAAAAAGAAAGAGTTTACATGACAAACGATTATAAAGTCCGCGATCTCTCTCTCGCCGATTGGGGACGTAAAGAAATCTCCATCGCTGAAGGTGAAATGCCAGGTCTCATGGCACTCCGTAAGGAATATGGCGCAACACAACCGCTAAAAGGTGCCCGTATTGCTGGTTGCCTGCACATGACCATTCAAACTGCTGTTTTGATTGAAACTTTGATCGCTCTCGGTGCCGAAGTCCGCTGGTCAAGCTGCAACGTCTTCTCAACGCAAGATCAGGCAGCTGCGGCGATTGCAGCAGCAGGCATTCCTGTTTTTGCGTGGAAAGGTCTCACAGAGGAAGAGTTTAACTGGTGCATTGAACAAACCATTCAAGGCCCAAATGGCTGGACTCCTAACATGATTCTCGATGATGGTGGTGATCTCACTGTCATGATGCATGATAAATATCCAGAACTTCTTAAAAACGTCCGTGGCCTTTCCGAAGAAACCACAACAGGCGTCCACCGTCTCTGGAAAATGGAAAAATCAGGCGAGCTCAAAGTACCTGCTATTAACGTCAATGACAGTGTCACCAAATCTAAATTTGACAATCTTTACGGCTGCCGTGAAAGCCTCGTTGATGCGATCCGTCGTGCAACAGATGTGATGATGGCCGGCAAAGTCGCCGTTGTTGCAGGTTATGGAGATGTCGGTAAAGGCTCCGCAGCCAGCTTGCGTAATGCGGGCTGCCGTGTGCTTGTCACCGAAGTTGATCCAATCTGCGCCCTTCAAGCCGCTATGGAAGGCTATGAGGTTGTCACAATGGAAGACGCTGCGCCACGTGGCGATATTTTTGTCACCTGCACAGGAAACGAGGACATCATTACCCTAGATCATATCAAGGAAATGAAAGACCGAGCGATCGTTTGTAATATTGGGCATTTTGACAGCGAAATCCAAGTTGAGGCTTTAAGAGCCTACAAATGGGACAATATCAAACCGCAAGTCGATGAAATTGAACTTGCCCCTAACCGCCGCATTATCCTTCTTTCCGAAGGGCGTTTGGTCAATCTTGGAAATGCCACCGGCCACCCTTCCTATGTCATGTCCAACTCCTTCTGCAACCAAACCTTGGCGCAGATGGAACTTTGGAATGCCAAAGAAGGCCAGTATGAAAATAAAGTTTATGTTCTGCCTAAAAAACTAGATGAAAAAGTTGCAGCCCTTCATCTTGAAAAAGTCGGTGCTAAACTTTCTAAAATGAAGCCACATCAGGCAGAATATATCGGCGTACCAGTTGATGGACCATTCAAACCTGACACTTATCGCTACTAATCGACTTCTTTCGATTTAAAAATGTTGAAAAGACGGGAAGCCTAAGCTTTCCGTCTTTTTTTATATTTTCTCTTTACCCGCAATAAGAAAACAGAAAATAATATCACTAAGATTTAACCATTGGGGAAAAGATGACATGACAGATCACTTTCTGACAAATGTACCGAATATCACCGAAAAAATGCTTCGCTTTGCGGATCAAGCAGCCGAAAATGTTCCCCTTTGCCGCACAAACCTTGTTTGCCACATCGAGTTCGATCTTACGGGAAAAGAAAAACCGCCTCTGGATGCGGTTCGAAATCTTATTAAACACAATATTGCCACCCTCCCCTCTTTAAGACATTATTTAGAAGAGGTAGAAGGGAATTTTCACTGGCGTGCTTATATGCCGGATTTGGAAAAATGCATTACAGAAAAACGCATTATTTCTAAGCCTTTAAAGGATGAAATTCAGGATTTTCTTACCTGTAACCTCCCTTATAATGCCCCTTGGAAATTGTGCTATTTCCCAGCTCTCCCAAATAATAAATTTTCACTTTTATGGTGCGTTCGCCATGAAATCATGGACGCAAGCGGTATATCGGCAATGCTCAATATACTTTTCGGGCAAAAAGCCTCAGCCCCTTTTATATCTCCGAACCTCAAAGAATATCCGAAATCCATTCCGTCACAGCTTTTAGAAGGCACATCCTCTAACGAAGAAGTACAATTATTTTTCAAAAATATACCTTCAACCCCTAATCGCCAAATTATCTCCCTTCAAATGCCAGCTAGCCTGCTCCCAAATATTGGAAAAGTTTTTGGCGTCTCCGGCAATGATCTCTATTTAAAAGCAATGGGCGATGCGCTTTGGCAATGGCGTCACGCTTATACCGATAATGTCCCTAAAGAAGCAAAATTACCGCTCATTATGCCAATCAATCTCCGCCCTCCCGCGGATCTTGGTGTCGGGAACCGTTTCTATCTTGGCAGAATTGATCTTCCGCCTCATTTCTCACTCGAAACTATTTCAAAAAAGATGGATATTTTTCGACAAAAAAACATGAAAGAAGATCTCATCGCACGCTATGCGGAAAATCCCAATATTGCCGTTGAACAACTTCCACCCTCGGAATGTCTTTCTGTGCCATGTAGCAGTTTTCGTATCACTCAAAAAATGGCGTGGGATCACTTCCCACTTAAACGGATTGTTTTTGCCTTTAACGCCTTTGTGCAAGGAATGCCTTTTTATTCTATTCTCAGTACCTATGCGCCCAAACATACCGATCAAAAAGATTCCGTTTCAACCCTTTTCTGCTCTCTTGATGCAGGTATACAGAATTTTTCAAAGATACCTGAACTTTGGAAAAAAGCCGTCTATGAACTGGTAAAAGAAGCCAATATAGATCTTAGCGCCTTTGGGGAAGACCCCATACAGGTTTTCTGCTAAAATCTTCGCGTAAGGAGATCCTATGTCATTTGAATATTCAGAAACTGAAAAAAACGAAGTCAAAGCGCTTTTGAAAAAAGCGCTTGCAAGCGAAACACCTACAGAAATCGCTTATGAAAAAATTGCTAAAACCTTTCCAGGTGAAGCAACACATCCGAGCATTCCTAACTGTCCCATTATTCATGGTAATACTTTGCCAGATTTTTTGGCCACAGAATGCACAGGGCTAAATATTCAGGGTTTCGGCAAAACAGAAACCGGAGATTTAACTGTCATTTTCTTTCGGAAAATTGATTAATTCTTATCTTTCACCCTGAAACAAAAAGCCCAGCCTATTTTCATAGGCTGGGCTTTTCTTATAAATCACGAAAGATTTTAGTCTTTTAAGGCCTGCTCAAAATCCGAAATCAAATCCTCTGCGTGTTCAATCCCGACAGAGACCCTAATCATTGATTCCGTCACACCAATCCTGTCACGCACCTCTTTTGCAACACCGGAATGTGTTGTTGAAGCAGGATGACAAATCAAAGATTCCGTTCCGCCAAGCGAAACTGCCACTTTAAAAAGATTTAGACGGTTAAGAAATTTGAAAGCTTCTGCTTCTCCGCCTTCAATATCAAAAGAGAAAGTAGAGCCTGGGCCTGTGCATTGTTTTTTATAAACAGCTGCTTCTTTAGAACCTTCTGGAAAAGTTTCTGTGAAATAGATCTTTTTCACTTTTTTCTGTGTTTTTAAGAATGCGACAATCTTTGTTGCATTCTGTGCCGCTTTTTCCATTCTCAAGCCGAGTGTTTCCAGCGAACGCATAATCATCCAGCTTGTATATGGATCAAGATTAGTTCCAATCGCATTACGTGTGGCTTGAATCTTTGCAATAAGCGTTTTTGAACCCACAGCCCCGCCAGCGACAAGGTCAGAATGGCCACCAACATATTTTGTCAAAGAATAAACAGAAAGGTCTGCACCATGTTCCAATGGATGCTGAAAAACAGGCCCAAGCATTGTATTATCAACAAAAATTAAAGGACGTTTCCCCTGTTTTTTGGCGATTTTATCAGCAATCTTTCCTAAAAGTTCAATATCCATCAGCGCATTGCTTGGATTGGCTGGAGATTCAACATAAATAACCCCAACCTGCCCGGCAGCCATTGCTGTTTCAGCAGATTTTAAAAGCGCCTCTTCACGAATACCATCGGAGAAACCGACAGCTTTCATCCCAAGACCAGCCATCGTTTTTAAAATCAGGGTTTCTGTTCCGCCATAAAGAGGTTGAGAATGAAGGATCACCTCTCCAGGCTGCACACACGCAAGCAAAGAAGTAAAAATCGCGCCCATACCGGAAGAGAATAGAACACCTGCCTCACCGCCTTCATAAACGGCTAGACGATCGGCAGAAATCTGACTGTTTGGATTATTGAAACGTGCATAAATATAGCCATTCTCTGCACCTTCAGGTGCCTTTTTACGGCCTGACATATAGTCAAAGAAATCTTTTCCAGCTTCGGCAGTTGGGAAGACAAAGGTAGATGTCAAAAAAATAGGCGGTTTGACAGCAGCCTGCGCCGTTGTTGGATCATATCCGAAATTCATCATCTGCGTATCGGGATGATATTTTCCATTTGCATGATTTTTGGATGGATTGCTCATAATTAAGTTTTATCCTCAGAATTTTTAACTTTTTTCTTTGCTTTTGAAGCCGTTACTGTCTTTTTAGCAGTTTTTTCTATCTTGGCGGCTTTTTTTACCGTTTTTTTCTGTGATGCCTTTTCCTTAGGCTTTTTCTCTTCTGCTTTTATCACTTTTTTCGCAACGGATTTTTTAGAGGAAGCCTTTGCTTTTTTAGGAAATGCTTTTTGGGCTTTTACATCAACCTTTGGCTCTTGAGATTCAAAAGATTCCGCTTCAGCAAGAACATCCTTAATCACAGCCTTTTGAGAATCTGTTGTTTTCAATGGCTGCGGCACAAAGCTATTCATTTCTCTTGATGCTGGCGCTTGTGCTGTTGAAAAAATTTTCTGCCCAATCCACTCAGAGACCGTCAGACCTGATTTTTCAGCATGTTTCACACAAAGTTTCCACAAAAAAAGCGAAACGATCCAACCGACATTGACCCCTAAAGTAAAAGGAAGAAAGCCATTTTGGCGCACCGAAGAGGCTTTAGGGGCTTTGCCTTCCAAAAAATGTGCTTTCAAATGGCTTAATTCTTTATTAACTTTCAAAACTTCCTCCCAAAAAACCAAAAATATAACATAACTTGTTCTTACGCTTCAGCTAGGAACAAATAAAGTAATGAAATTACTTGATCCCTCTTTGACTTTTAACGGGGTCTGCATCCTCTAATTTCAAACGCCAGCTTTCACCACGGCTATTTTCGTGTAGCGTCTCACGCTCTTCCTTTGTTTCCGCACGATAAGGATTGCGAATAAATTCCATTGCTTGCTTTAAAGCTTGATGTGATTCAGGGATGTATTTCCCAACCACAAAAATATGCGGCATACCGTAATATTGTTCCAGAACAACCCAAGGCTCTTTCTGTTTCAGACGACGAGCATCCGAATTTAAAATATCACGTGTTCCCGAAAAGACGATTGTTGGTGGCAAGCCCTCTAAGGAATCTGCCATGAGCGGATTAATTTGAGGGTCTGTTAATTTAAGATCCCCAATCCACATCTGTCCCCCCTGACGCAAGAAAGGGATATCAAGAATAGGATCCGTCTTCGCCAATTCTTTCTGCCCCTTGCCCGTACAGGATAAATCAAGGAATGGCGAATAGAGAACAAGACATTTTGGTTGTGGCAACGAGCGTTTCGTCAATTCACGACTCAAAGCGACAGAGAGCCATCCACCAGCGGAATCTCCCATAACAACAATATTCTCGGCACCGTGCTGGTCAACAAGATAATTGTAGCCTTTAACAATATCATCCATCGTTTCACGCCATTTATGCTTAGGCGCAAGCGGTAAGAAAGGCATATGAACGGTACAGCTAAGTTTTGCTGACAGAGCGGAAAGCATCCAGCCATAATATGGCATCACATCCATCACAAAATCCCCGCCATGAAGGTAAAGAATGTGAATAGGCGATTCTGCCCCTTCTTTTGGCGTTGTCACAAAAACTTTCGTATCGCCAACAAGCTTTTTATGAAGGGTTACTTTTGGGCAGCGCCAATGCCAGAACCCTCCGGCTTGAACATGCTTGCTACCTTTAACAACAGTCCAAATATTACGTTTAATTAAAGGTGCAAAAAGATCAATCAACTTTAACCATATCCATGCCTGCGTACTGACACCAGCTCGAATAGCAGCCTCTTGGACATAATTACAAATACCGATCCCGGTTCCTGTACCGATGACAAGACTTCTAAAAGGAAATGTCTTTTTAGGAGACTCAGCATCTTTTTTTAAGAGTGATTTAACAAAAGGTAATTGTTGCAAAAGACTCATTATTAAATACTCCATAAAAATTAAGCATAAATCCTGAAATGTTTAGAATAGAAACTGCCCTCCAACAATATTTTTTATTATTTAGACAGGAGTAATTTTTTTCATTCCAAAGAAAAATCGTTGCCTTAAGTCTATAGCAACTTCAACCTTTACAAAAGGAAAATACGAACAACATAAAAGGATATTTTTATGAAACGGATTTTTCTCAAAAGCACTTTAGCGGCACTTTTTATGGTATCTTTTATTCTTAAAATGTTTTTGCTGTGCTGACATAAGAACAGCAAAAACATAAAAATTTTATCCTTTACTGACGATATAAAAGGGCTTCTATTTTTAGAAACCCTTTTGCATTCTTTTTACGGACTATGCTTCAATGTGATTGTCTAAAGAAATTCCATTCTTCAATGATTTTTCCACTTTTTAGATGGCAATATCCTATCACATTTCCTTGAGAATCTTTTTTAAGCTCCAAACTTCCTTTTTGCTCTAGACAATAGCTTGCAGCAGGATTGGGATGGCCGATGGTTTTTTCTCTTGTAGATGAATGATGCGCACAAGCACCTAAACCCATAGCGATAAAAACAATTAAAAATTTATTCATTATTTTATCATCCTCATCATAAAAAAATGCCTCCTAAAAAGGAGGCATTTACACGACAATTACTTAGAAGCTTTATGCTGTGCGTATCTTTGGTTCTCCGCTGCATCTTCTTTGAGCTGTTGATTTTCATCTGTAAGATCTTTTTTCTGTTCTTTTGTCAGATGTGTTACAGATTTGGTTGGCGCAATTGTTCCCTTACCCTTTAGAGCCGATTGGTAAACATCATTTGCTGGAACACGGGTGTTATTTGGCAAATAGCAATATTGTGTTTCTTTACCGGTAATTCCCTTGCCAATGTGAGCATGCCCTCCAAGTTTTCCGCAATAGAGCGCTGCAGGATCGGCTTTTCCACCGGTTTTTTGTGCTTTTTTGGAAGCCTCTTGCCCTTTATCCGCTGCTGTCTGCGCATTTTTTTGCGCCTCAGCTGTCGCTGCCTGTGCCAGTTGCTGATCGATCAATGCGGTAGCTTTTGCTTTTTTCTGATCCTGTTTGCCGACTTGTTTTGCCTCTTCACTCACAAGTGTGCCAACGGTAGCATTCTCTTCTTTAGCTTCTGCAAGATCTTTTTGCTCTTGCGTTTGCAATGTATCAGAAACCCCAGCTTGCTTATCTGCTTTTTTTTCTGCCTGTGCCTGCTGTGTATTAATTTTATCTTGCGCAGCTGGACTTGTATAGCTTTGAGAAGCTGTTGCGAATGCTTGAGAACCGCCAACAAATCCTAAAACGCCAAGTGCGCTTGTTAGCAAAGCTGTCGTTGCGAGTAATTTTTTCATATTTATTCCCTTCTTTTCCGCTTTTTTTAAAAAATACTATTTGTACCCTATCTAACATTCAAAATCTTGCAAAGAGAGCAAACTCTTTTAAGATTTTTTAACAAAAGATTTCTGTTTTTCCGCAATAAAAATTTCCTGCGACATTATTGAAGGCGCCGGAAGCGCTTTTTGCCGCTCTGTGTTTTCCTGAGGATGTTCTGCAATCAAAGAAGCTTTTTTCTGTAACGCTTCCCGCTCTTTTGGAACAGGAAGAACCTCAAAAATATTTCCTGACTCATCACGCAAACGCACAATCTTTCCAGTTTCAAATCTCTGATTGGTTTGAATAAAAGCCAAAGAAACTTTTTTCTTTTCTTGCATCTCTTCGGCCTCTTCTCGTTTTTTGCGTCCCATAATAGCACGTGAAACCATCCCTTGACGTTCCCAAGCATGCCAACGAAAATGATACCAATATCGCACCGCCGTTTGTAAAATGGCCTCCTCCTCTCTTTCTCCTGCCAAACCTAAAGTATGATTTAAAGCCGGGTGATCTTCACGCTTCTCTTGAATGAGCCATTTCCAGGATTTTTCAAAATTCTTACGATTATAATGACGGCCATTTTTTCGAATAAATTCAAAAATGAAAGCACCGGCAAGGTAACGGCGATAAAGTTGTAATTCTTCTAAATGTTGAAAAAGAATCTCACTCAATAGCCTACGTGCGCTTTCCGGTGACATTTCTTCTAAAGGTAAATTTTTTTGCTGTAAGAAAAACAAGGCCTTACGTTCTAAAGGCTCTAAAAAATCACGATGAAGTATAGGCGATGACATGGCAGAATCCCTCCGCATAAAATTAATGCTGTTTTACTCCCCCTTCACGAAACTTTTTCTTCAAAAAAAGCACGAGAAATCATGCTCGCAAGAAATCAACGAAAAGAAGATTTCCTGCTAAGTCGTATGAGGTCATTCGACAGATATTTATTGGGAGATTCAGGGTTAGCTTCCTTATGAGCCAACTCTCAGAATCGTATTATGTCTTCACTCTAAAACGAAATCCGCTCAAAAGGCAAAATATTTTGTCTTGCCGTTCGCATCCTGAAATTGATGCGCCTGCAATTCTATTCAATTATATTAAAGAGAGCTTACGCTCTCTTTAATAGCGTTTCTAAATGCTTACGCTTTAGGCTCTTCAGAAATATCCCACGCTTTCTTTTCAAGAAAATCCAATCGTTTGGAAAGACGCTGATACGCAAATACGGCAAATCCCAAAATTCCTGAAAAGAGCATTAAAAAGATAACATGATGAAAAATCGCTAATTTATCCAGTTTATGATCACTCACCACATCTTGCGACACAAGTTTCAAACTCATTTTTTTCTCCTTAATTTTATTCTAGAATCCCCCGCTCTCTCCCCTTTGAAATTTTAGGCATAAAGCAAAAATTTAAACCATCATTAAAAGAACATTCGATAAAATAATTTTTATTTTTAAACTTGATACTAAAAAAGGGAGAGATTTTAAAAAACCTCTCCCTTTTTCGTCACTGAAAGCTTTTCCCTATTCTTCAATCAAATAGCCGAAGGCCGTAAGAGAAGCTTTTGCTCCCTCACCGGAGGCAATAATAATTTGCTTATAAGGAACATTGGTGACATCCCCTGCCGCAAAAATACCAGGAACAGATGTACGGCACTTGGAATCAATTTCAATCTCATTAAAATCTGTCAATTTCAATGCACCTTTTACCCAATCGGTATTTGGCAAAAGTCCAATCTGCACAAAGACAGCTTTGAGCTCTAATGTCTTTGACTCACCTGTTTGACGATCTTTATAACGCAATCCCGTAACATTCTTCCCATTTCCGACGACTTCTTCGGTTAACGCATTGAAAAGAATAGTTACGTTTTTAAGAGAACGAAGTTTTCTTTGAAGGACTTCATCAGCGACAAGATGCCCCCCACGCTGAAGCAATGTCACATGCTCACAAATCCCAGCGAGATCAATCGCCGCCTCAACACCGCTATTACCGCCGCCGATAACAGAGACTTTCTCCCCTTTAAAGAACGGGCCGTCACAATGTGGGCAATATGCAACCCCTTTTGTACGGTATTCTTCTTCACCAGGGACATTCAACTTCTTCCACTGTGCCCCTGTCGCCGCAATAACAGTCCGTCCCTTTAAAATAGCTTCATTTTCAAGCTTAACTTGATGGAAAGCCCCTTTTTGGGTTGCAGGCAAAAGATTTTGAACTTTCTGACCATTCAAAATCGTAACACCTGCATGACGCACCTGCGCCTCAAGATTTTTAGCGAGTTCGGGTCCTTCAATCAGCATCACGGATGGGAAATTCTCAATTTCACCAGAATCCATCACCTGACCACCGCAACGTTCTGCCACAAGTCCCGTTCTCAAGCCTTTACGTGCGGCATAGATAGAAGCAACCGCTCCGGCAGGGCCACCCCCGATCACCAAGACATCAAAAGGTTTTTCATCCCCGATTTTCTTAGCCTCAACCTGTGCGCCCGCCGTATCTAAACGGTTAAGAATTTTCTCAAGCGTTGAACGTCCAGAGGAAAATTTTTCACCATTAAGATAGACTTGCGGAACCGCCAAAATACCTCTTTCGGTGGCCTCATCCGCAAAATCAGCCCCATCAATCGCAATATTTGTAATATTAGGATTTAAAACAGAAAGAATATTCAGGGCCTGGACAACATCTGGGCAGTTTTGACAGGATTGCGAGAACCAAACTTCAAAATGGTATTTGGCACCATCTTGTTGTCCGAGAGTACGAATACGTTCAACTTCGCTTGCCTCAATTTTAGGCGGATGACCACTTGTCTGCAAAAGTGCCAAAATAAATGATGTAAACTCATGCCCCATTGGCAAACCAGCAAAGGTAATGCGAGCATCTTCACCAGGACGTGCCAAAGAAAAAGAAGGTGTACGATCAGACGCACCCTTCTCATGCCATGTAATTTTATCTGTAATCTCTGTTAAGACTTTAAAAAGCCGGCGCAGATGACGAGACGTTTCTCCGTCATCAAGGCTGGCCGAAATTTCAACAGGGCCAACCAGATAATCCATGTACGCTTTCAGCTGGGCGATAATATCATCGCTAAGTAATTCCTGCGTCATATTTTCTCCTCAAGACGAAAATAGCCGGAGACAAAGGCCCGGCTATCATCGTTTCTCAAACAAGGGAGGCACAAACCTCCCTCTATTTAGAAATAAACTTAGATCTTACCAACGAGATCAATGCCTGGCTTCAAAGTTTTTTCACCTTCACGCCATTTTGCTGGGCAAACTTGATCTGGATTTTTGCTGACGAATTGTGCAGCTTCAACCTTTTTAAGAAGTGTGTCTGCTTCACGGCCAACACCTTCAGAGGTGATTTCGATGTACTGAATTTTACCTTCTGGATCAATCAAGAAAGTTGCACGATCAGCGGCAAAGAAATTGTCACGTAGAACATCGAAAGAATCAGAAATTTCACCGCTTGGATCAGCGACCATTGGGAATTTCACTTTACCGATAGCTGGGCTTGCATCATGCCATGCTTTATGTGTGAAATGTTTATCTGTAGAAACAGAATAAACTTCAACACCCAATTTTTTGAACGCTTCATATTTGTCTGCCATGTCTTCAAGCTCTGTTGGGCAAACAAATGTGAAATCAGCTGGGTAAAAGAAAAGAATTGACCATTTACCTTTTAGATCTTCTGGGCTGAACTTACCGAACTTGCCATCGACTGGAGTAAAAGTATCTGTTGTTTCAAAATCTAGGATTTCGTCGCCAATTTTGACCATGTTTATAGTCCTTTTTTAAAAATAAATATTCCAAACCATTGCCCCGTTTCTCCAGTCTGGAAAAATTTTTAAGAGAAAAACGGGATCTTCTTGAGTCCTAGATAATGATTTAAAAAGAGACCTCAAGAGGTAACAAAAGATTTTTTATGATTTTCTTTCTTTTCCTTTAAGAAAAAGAAAGCGGCTCGATAAAACCACCACCCAAAATGCGATCATTCTCATAGAAAACACAGGCCTGCCCCGGCGCTGGAAGCGCAGCTTCCTCCAAGAAAACCTCTGCACGCCCCCCTTCAAGCGCTTTGACTTTCCCTTTGCGGGGCTTCTCACGTGCCCTCAGCTGAAAGGAACATGCCAAATCATCCGAAACCGGTGGCGCAATGAGCCAATTTGTTTCTTTAAGATAAAAACGACGCCAAGGAGAGGCAGGCGCACACGTTTCCTCAAGCAAACGACGTGGTGCAACAACCAAGCGGCGCTTTCCTGCCTCAATTTTAACGACCATCTGGCGCTCGCCCAGCGTCGTATGCAAATTGCCTAAGCCTTTGCTTTGGCCAATTGTATAACGAACAATCCCGTCATGGGTGCCAACAATATTGCCTTCCATATCGGTGATTTCCCCCTTACCTTTTGTGGAAGGTGCCATTTTTTCGACAAGATCGGCATAAGATCCCTTACTGACAAAACAAATATCCTGACTGTCAGATTTTGAGGCGACTGTTACCAGCCCCAATCTTTTTGCCTCCGCCCGCACCTCATCTTTGGAGGAATAATTGCCCAGTGGAAAATGTAGAAATTCAAGCTGTTCGTAGGTTGTCGCAAACAAAAACCAAGATTGATCCCGCTCTAAGCAAACAGGGCGATAAAGGGCAGCCCTACCATCTGATAAATTTTCACGACGGACATAATGCCCGGTCGCCATCCCCTCACAGCCAAGATCTTTTGCCACGGTCAGGAGATCGGTAAATTTGACCCCTTGATTGCAATTTACACAAGGAACTGGCGTTTCCCCTTTGGCATATTGCGCCGCAAAAACATCCACAACACTTTCTTTAAAGCGTTGGGTCGCATCAATCACATAATGCGGAAAGCCCATTCTCTCAGCGACCTTTGCGGCGTCTCTTGCGTCACTTCCGCCGCAGCAACCTTTGGCAGCAGCCCCCGAAGGATTCAAATCAAGGGTGGCACCGATGACCTCATGCCCCTGCTCACGCAAGAGTGCGGCTGTAACGGCGCTATCCACCCCTCCAGACATTGCTACCAAAATTCGCAAAGTAAATAATTTCCCTTAATCTTGTTTCGGAATAAGAACCGTGAGGCCATCCAAAGCTTCTGTTATCAGAATCTGACATCCTAGACGGGATGTTTTTTGCACACCAAAAGCAAGGTCAAGCATATCCTCTTCCTCTTCGGTTGTTTCCGGCAATTTAGCCGCCCAAGCGGGATCAACGATCACATGGCACGTTGCGCAAGCCAAAGAGCCCTCGCAGGCCCCTTCGAGATCAATATCATTCGCATGAGCGATTTCTAGAACGGATTGCCCTAGAGGTGCCTCAACTTCACGTCTTGTACCATCTGGCTCAACAAAAACCATATGCGGCATGGTATTTTCCTTCTTTAATTTTGTTCATTAGAAAACTGCTTTTCCATTTCTTATCAGAAAGAAAGATGAGAAAACATTTTTAAAACTTCTTCGATTTCCTTTTGGGAGGTAAATCGCCCTAGCGAGAAACGCAAACTCCTTTGCGCTTCTGCCTCCTCCCGACCCATCGCTTTCAAAACATAAGACCCTGCGCCAGAATCAGCCGTACACGCAGAACCTCTTGAAACAGCAAGCTTCGGTAAGGATTGCATGATTTTTTTTCCTTCATAATTTTCAGGAAAAGAAAAATTCAAGGTTCCCGGCAAACGATCAACCTGATCGCCATTGATTTTACCGTCAGGAAAACATTTTAAAAGCCCCTCCTCAAGCTGCTTACGAAGGGCCTTAATTCTTTTTCCCTCTTCTGGCATTTCTTTTTCAGCCTTCTCACACGCCTCCCCAAACCCTACAACCAAGGGCACCGGCACGGTTCCTGAACGTAGCAACCGCTCTTGACCGCCCCCCGTTGCCAGTGCACGCAAACGCACCCGTGGACGACGGCGAACATAAAGCGCACCAATCCCTTTCGGCCCGTAGAGCTTATGAGCAGAGAGAGAGGCAAGATCAAAAAGTGCAGAATCAACTGGGAGCTTTCCAGCTATTTGGGCCAAATCCACATGAAAAAGAACACCCTTGGAACGTACAATTTCTGAAATTTCTTCAAGATCAGCCAAAATGCCTGTTTCATTATTAGCCGCCATCAGACTAACCAAATTGGTTGGTGTTTCAAGCGCTTTTTTCAGCGTCTCCTTATTGATTTTCCCTTGTGCATCAACAGGTAAAATCTCAACTTCCACCCCATCTTTTTTAAGATCTTCAAGCGTTTCCAAAACCGCTTTATGTTCTGTGGCGAAACTAATCATCCGGCAGGTCTGCGAGGCGTGCAAAAGCTGTTTAGCCGTTCCCCTCAGAGCCAGATTAATCGCTTCGGTAGCACCCGATGTGAAAATAATTTCATTCGATTGTGCTTTTATTAAAGCAGCGACTTGTCTTCTTGCGACTTCAACAGCATAAGCTGAAAAATCCCCTAAAATATGCTGGCTTCCGGCATTGCCGTAACATTCCGAAAAAAACGGAAGCATCTTTTTTAAAATATCAGGATCGCAAGGGGTCGTTGCGGCATAATCAAGGTAAATCATAATTGTCTCTTTTATCTTTTTTCTTTTGCTGCGCCCGTTCAGCCAAAGGGCGATACGCTTTTAAAAAATGCTCTATAGCCTCTTGCGTACAATTCCACGGCAAGCTTACCCGCATGACATGACCTGCCTGTTGCTCTAAGCCCATTGCCTTTAAAACAGGTGAAGCCCCCATCTTTCCTGAGGCACATGCTGAGCCGGCAGAAACGCAAATACCTGCAAGGTCCATTGTCATCAACTGTGCTTGCGAGGCAATCCCCTCCAAAACGAAAGCACTCGTATTCGGAAGACGTTGCGATTGCGGTGCAACCAGTTTTGCCCCCAATATGTTCACGGAGCTCTCTAAAGATTTTCGCAACCTCAGAATTTCCGACCAGTTTTGAGATTGCGCTTCTTTCAAAGCTTCAGAAAGTGCCACAATCGCCGGCAAGGCTGGTGTACCGCCACGCTTTCCTCCCTCTTGTCCCCCTGCCTTAAAAATCGGAATAATCTCATCAGGATGAGAGACAACCAAAGCACCAGCGCCTAACAATCCGCCCATTTTATGACCCGAAAGAGAAAAACTGACTTTAACACCCTCTGTCGGAGGCGGTTTCCATCCACGCCCCAAAGCCTGAACCGCATCCAAATGCAAAAAAGCATCAAATTCTTTGGCAAGTTTTAAAAAGCCGTCAATATCCGAATAAACACCTGTTTCGTTATTGGCGACCATGACACAAATCAACGGGCTTAAGGAGACATCTCTTTTCTGATCTTCCTGCAACTCTGAACGGAGCCAGTCCAAATCATGCGCCCCCTGATCATTGACCGGAATGATCTTTGCCGTTTCGGGCAAGCTGTTCAAAATGGAAGGATGCTCTGTCGCACCAACAAAAATTTGATGCCGCTTTCCAGATTTCGTTTTTAAAAAACTCTCCAGCAAAAGCGCATTGGCTTCACTTGCCCCAGAGGTAAAAATACAATTTTCAGACTCACGCTGAAAAAACGCCGCAACATTTTCACGTGCCATCTCTAGATGGCGTTTTGCCTGATTTCCTGCCCGATGAACAGAGGCTGGATTTCCCGCAGCCAATGCAATTTCATAAGCGGTTTTCACCACGTTAGGGCGTGGCACCTCACTCGCATTTGCGTCAAGATATATCATGAAATGGCAGAAAAACCTTCTTGCTCCCGAAAACCCTAGCCAAGCAGGGTCTAGAATTTAAAATAGCAATAAAACTGGAAAAAAACTTACAAATACCTTATAATAACATTGCTACATAAATATATATAATCAGTTTAAAAATTAAAGGGCGGACAAGAATTCTCTACCTTTTAATTTCTGCTTTCCAAAAGACCGGCTATCCCGGAAAAACCGTACGGATCTCAAATTCTCATGCCTGAAGTTATTTTTAATGGCCCTGTTGGAAGACTAGAAGGGCGCTATCACCAATCACAAATTCCAGGCGCACCTCTCGCCGTCATCATGCATCCGCACCCGCAAATGGGCGGAAATATGCGTAACCGGATCACAGTGACACTAGCAAAAATTTTTGCAGAGATGGGATTTTCTGTTCTCCGTTATAACTCCCGTGGCGTTGGAAAGTCTCAAGGGAAATATAATGGCGGCATCGGTGAAATTTCAGACGCTGCCTCAGCTCTTGACTGGATTCAATCCATGAATCCTGATTCAACAGAAACATGGGTTGCGGGCTATTCTTTTGGGGCTTTCGTTGCCATGCAGCTCCTCATGCGCCGCCCTGGCATCAGTGGCTGGATCAGTGTTGCTCCCCCTGCCAATGATTATGATTTCAGCTTTCTTGCGCCCTGCCCTTGCAGTGGCCTGATGATTGCGGGCGGACGAGACACACTTGCGCCGGAGCCGGGTAT
Organism: Acetobacteraceae bacterium; assembly: GCA_004843165.1. Classification (NCBI taxonomy): domain Bacteria; kingdom Pseudomonadati; phylum Pseudomonadota; class Alphaproteobacteria; order Acetobacterales; family Acetobacteraceae; species Acetobacteraceae bacterium. The sequence continues at coordinate 1,334,617 of CP039459.1, read as the reverse complement.
CCGTAAAGTTGTGGACAAACTCAATACACAGAAAAATGTACAGGTTGATTACCGTATTTTTGCAGGAGCCGATCATCTTTTTGCGGCTTATGTCAACGACATCACCCAAGCCGTGCAGGAACATGTCGAGCGTTCCCGCAAAGCTGATACAAATCTTTTTTAATTTAAAAATTTATGACTGCTAATACCCAAGAAAAGCCCAGAACAGCACAAAATTATCCTTTCAAATCCTCTTTTTTAAAAGAAGCTTATTTGCGAGGCATGATTTTTGACTGCACCGATTTAGAAACGCTGGATAACCAAATGGCAGAGGGCAAGATTGCCGCCTATGCCGGCTTTGATCCAACGGCAGATTCTTTGCATGTCGGGAATGCGCTTTCCATCATGGTGTTGCGCCTGTTGCAAAAACACGGTCATCAGCCTGTTGCTCTAGCAGGCGGCGGAACAGGGCGTATTGGTGATCCTTCCTTTCGGGAGGAGGCCAGAAAACTCCAAAATTCGGAAACCCTTGCCAAAAATATTGAAGGCGTCAAAGCTTCTCTTGGCCAGTTCCTCAATTTTAATCAGGCACAAAGCCCTGCCCTTCTTTTGAATAATGCAGACTGGCTTGCAGGCTTATCATGGCTAGAAGTTTTAGAAGATGTCGGGCCTCATTTTTCAATGAGCCGGATGCTTTCGGCAGAAAGTGTGAAGCAACGCCTAGACCGTGAGCAAGGGCTGACCTTTCTGGAATTTAACTATTCCATTCTCCAAGCCTATGATTTCAGAGAGCTGAAAAGAAAACATAATGTCGTGCTGCAAATTGGCGGATCGGATCAATGGGGAAATATCACCTCAGGAATTGAACTCTCTCGCCGCACAGGAGCCGGAAAAGTTTTTGGCCTCACAACCCCGCTTTTAACAACAGCCTCCGGTGCGAAGATGGGGAAATCTGCAGAAGGTACTGCGATTTGGGTGCGTGAAGAAAAACTGCCTGTTTTTGACTATTGGCAATTTTGGCGCAATGTCGAAGATCCTGACGTTGAACGCTTTCTCAAACTTTTTACCGATCTTTCCGTTGAAAAATGCGAAGAGATTGCTAAAGGTGATATTAACCAAGCCAAAGAAATTCTTGCCACAGAAGCTACCTCAATCGCCCACGGACGTGAAAAAGCCGAGGCAGCACAAGCGCAGGCACGGGAAATTTTCTCTCAGAAAAAGAGCAATCCAACCGCTTCTTTTCCAGAAAAAACGCTTCCCTGCCCACCTGATTTAAAAGCTGAGTTTGCAGAGGCACTGCCTTTAATTGCTCTTCTCCACCTCACAGAAATGGCTGGCTCTCGTGGCGAAGCCAGACGCCTCATCCGCAATGGCGGTATTCGTATTGAAGGCGAAAAAATTTCTGACGAAAATCAAACCGTTGCTTGGGATGATTTAAGCAAAGGCGTTGCCCTTTCTGTCGGCAAGAAAAAACATCTTAAAATTCAGCTTGAATTTTAAAAAACACTCTCAAAAATACGGAGAGGGACAGGAGAAAAAGATTTTCCTTTCCCTCTCCCTTGTTTTGTACAATCCCTCTAGAGCGCATCTCAAAGAGACTTTAAAAACGCTTGCGCAAGCGTTAAAAGAATTTCCCGCTGAAAATCTTTGCTTTCTGATTATAGATAACAGCCCCAATCGGCACAGCATTCATAAAACAATCACATGGCAAAATATTCCAACTGAAATCATAACAGGGCTTGGCAATCTCGGTTTTGGAAAAGCCCATAATCTTATCCTAAAGCAAAATCGGCTTGGGCAATTTCACTTAATTTTAAATCCTGATATTTGGATCGAAAAAGAAGCGATCCAAAAAGGTATCCAATATCTTTTAGAACATCCTGAAATAGGGCTTTGCGCCCCTGCTACTTTGAACGCAAATAATAAACTTTCTCATTTAGGGCGTGACTTTCCCGATCTGTTTTCTCTCGGATTAAGAGGTTTTGCCCCGCCTTTTCTAAGAAATTTTTTTGGGAAATATTTAGCAAAATATCGTTTAGGCCATCACATCCCTACGCTACAAAATAACAAAATTATTCGAAATGTTCCCTGTCTTTCGGGATCTTTTCTTTTGATGCGAGGAGAAATTTTTAAAAAATTAAACGGCTTTGATCCAAAATTCTTTTTATATTTTGAGGATTTCGATTTTTCTTTGCGGGCTCAAAAAATAACCTGCACAGCGATTTTACCGCAGATGCGCATTCGACATTTTGGCGGGAATGCCAGCCAAAAAGGAAACAAGCATATTTTTTATTTTATTCAGAGCGCTTTTCAATTTTATCAGAAACACGGCTGGCAGTTTTATAAAAGGTAAAATTGTATATATCCCTTTTGGCTGTTTTTAATTATATTTTTAAAAATGAAAACAATCTTTCGTAAAATCATGCTGTACTGGAAACCGCTTTTAGCCGTTCTCCTCATCTTCTTAGCATTATTATGCTGTAGCTATTTCATACATGAATGGCTTGTTTCTGGACGTTTTCCCCAGAGTGAAACCGTTCTCTTAATCCTCGCCGCCTCCTTTATCAGCTGTTCTGCAACTGTTCTTTTAGGGATTGGTGCCGGGAAAGCTGCCCGTCAGCAAATTGAGACACAAGCCGCCCTCCTCGAAGTCCAGGCCACGATGCAGGATATTGCGGAAGATCGCCGAAACGTCTCCCAATCCAATATGGCGGCACCGCATTTCCGAAACTATTTGGATTCAGCCTCTCTTTTTATGATGGAATGTTTTGAAGCCTATCGGGTGATTAAAAATCATGAAAAGCCCGATAGTAAATTTTTAATTAATCTCATGATTCAAAAATCAAAATTTACAACTTCTGCAAAACTGATTGAAGGCTTATTTTATCAAACGGAAATGGGCTATCCTGAAATTTCTAAAGAAATTTCAAAAAGCATGGATCATTTAATCAATTCTTTTGGGGAAGCCTTCCTGCCCGAAAGACTTCATCCCAATGTCAAAAAATGTACGGTGAATACGTTATTTTCCGAAATGAAATGCGAGACCGGGAATATCGAACTTCAAATCGAAACTTTCTCCACCCTCATGGGGCAATGGCTCGGCCGAAACTTCACAAGAAAAGTCAACGAACTAAAATAAAAGGCTGGAGAAAATCTCCTATGCCAAGCCTGCTTTTTCGAGTGCCTCCTTTAATTCATAAGCACTAAATATCTAGCTATGCCACTCTTCTGTTTCTTCAAAAAATTTTTCTATTTTTCTTAAATCTCGCTCTAAAACATTTTCAAGAAATGGCGTCCCATGTGGAAGAATACCTTCTTTCATCCAGTCACGCCAAGATTCTACCCGAGTAAGTAATGAAGCTTCTTGTTCCTGTTTATTTTTGTCAGTATAAACCACGCTATGAGCTATTATTTTAACTCTAGACCTTGGTTTATAAAATTCAATTAAATTGCTTACACCTTCAACGGAGTGCAAGTCCCATCCATTCCAAGGTATTAAAGGTAAAAAATTTTCTTCCTTTAAAGTGGTTTTTTCAATGCACTTATTCTTAATTTCCACTTCTCTTGCCTTGCTTACATTACAAGTCGTAAATGCAAATGAGACCCTTTCAAAAGCCAATGGATTAGCGCAAAGCATTTTAAATAAAGACCCCTCTTCTTGAGCCGCTGCAATCTGTTTTTTACTTTCTTCCTCTATTTCTCCTCTAAACATTCCCTGTTTTTCTTTAGAAGACCAACGCTCCTTACATATTTGCAAAACTCTCTGATCTACGCAGTGGCTATTTTGAAATTCTCCGTCAAACCATTTCTCAACCGATTTCCACACCGAGAAGTTTGGCTTGTGAAAAACACCTGCCTCCAAATTACTTGGGTCTTTTTCAAAAGTTCCTAATCCTGAACTTGAAGCATTTGCTGAACCAATAATGACACCGTTTTCACTCCAGTAAACTTTGGCATGTAAATTTTCACGGTAACGTATATTTTCTTTCTTTATACTCTGCTCCCATAAAGCCTCTAAAACCGCGGGGTTAGTTCCACCACTATGGATATCGCAAATGATTTTTGCATTTTTAAAGTCCTTAAGAGAACCTGTGTTCACTCCCCAAAAGGCAACTGCACATTTCAAATTTTTACCCTGTAAAACTTCTCTAATTCTATTACTTAAATCTAACCCTGTAAGAAATTCAGCCACAGTATTTTTTCCTAATTTTTTTATTTCAAATTATTTTTTATCAAATCAAATAAGCTCAAAAATTAGAGTTTAATCACTCTATTCCCTCCAAAATTGGGCTAATTGTACTGGTGTGTCTGCAATAAAATCAGGGCTAGAAGATTTTAACTGTTCGAGAGAATGTGCGCCCCAAGTAACCGCACAGGCTTTCAGCCCTGCATTATGGGCCATTTCGATATCGAAAGTAGAATCCCCAAAAACCCATGCCTTTTGAAAAAGTACCTGATTAACTTCCGTGCCGTATTTTTCCAACAGCAATTCTTCTGCTTTACGGATAGGTGCTGCGCTTGGTTTATAGCCGCCGGCCGTATCTGAACCAACAACGACATCAAAGAGAGAAAATAAATCTAAATCTTTGAGGTTTTGAATTGCGGCCGCCGTGTATTTACTGGTGACAATCGTTAGAAAACAGCCTTTCTCTTTGGCCTGTAGCAATATTTCCCGAACATGAGGAAAAACCTGAATTTTTGAAGGTGCATATTCAAGATAAAGCGCACGGTAACTTTTTAAAAATTCAGAAAATTCTGCCTCAGAAAAAGGCTTACTACTCATTTCATGCCCTGAAATTTCAAGTGGAATTCCCATAAAAGACTTAACAATCTCTGCATCCGGTGCCTGGCGCCCAAATTTTTTAAAGCTTTCCTGCGTGGTCGCAACGACACATTGAACCGTATCGGCAATTGTCCCATCAAAATCAAAATGTAAAATCTGTGCCATATCGATCCATCTTCTCCGATAGAATTTAAAAAAATTTTAATTAAAAATGATTAAAATTAAGCAGGCACCCGTTCTAAATACCAGCGAAAAACCTGCTCACTTTTTTTATGTCCCGCAATCCAATCCTCAGTCCCAAACGCATATTGTTCAATTTGATGATGTTTGGTTCTATGGATAACAATTTGTTTCGTCTCTTTTGGCACCACTTTTCCAAGATATAAATCATCATCAAGACACAAAACGCCGCCTTCACAACTAAAGCGCCACGCCATCCCTGCCGAACGAATAATAATTTCATCCTCTTCCCAAACGGCTGTCACATCCGGATGAAGGTGAAAACGCATCACCATTTCCGGCATTTGGCGACCATACCAAAATTCTTCCCCTTTAAGGACTTCCCCATTATTGGAAAGGAAAATCTGACGCTCCCATGTTCCACCGAGACTCACGCGGTAAAAATCATGTGAAAGAACAATCAGCTCCCCATCATCCTGGGTATAAGTATGGCGCTGAATATAGCGAGGCGCATAGATGAAATCCTCTTCATCTTTAAAAATCAAGCAGGATTTTTCATTCGGAATGAGTAAATTATGGGAGGGACCCTGACGCCAAGCTTTTTGCCTTTCAGGTAAGAACCCTGCCCCCATATTTGAAAAAATACGGGTTTTTCCATAAGAAAACTCAAAAGATAAAATACCGGCATGGGTTTTATTATGCGGTAGATCCTCGACAGGACGGCCTGCATCAATCAATACTAAACCTTTACCGCATGCCAGTCGCACAAAAGCATCATGAAAACTGGTTGCCGGGAATGTCACTGGAATATTCAAGGAGCGTAATAAGGCCTGAACAAAATCAGGATTTCCTTCCGCAGCACCATTAAAAATCGCCAAAGCCCCATCCCCATGCACTTGTGCCGCTAAAGAAGTCACGGAGCGGGAAAGGGCCGTTTTAAATTGCAACGGGAAGTCAATACCGATCAATAAATGAATTTCCCAAAGACGATACAGCAAATATACGAAATTAAGCTGTGCCATCGGATTGCGCTCAACGACCGTTCCTCCCGGCAATAAAGCGGATTCCAAAGCCTCCGAAGAAAAACGTTCATAACGGCTTAGAAAACCGTCCTGCGTTGGAAAAACCAGATATGCAGCCAATAATCCAGCGCAAGAAACCAGATTGCGACTTCCAAAATCATCTCCCGGCAACAAAGAGGACAGCAACCGCCCCTCTTGGCCTAAACGGGATAAAACGGAGCTGGATGCCGCTTTTGGTGCTGTACCAATAAAATATTCATAATGAATCACCCAGCAGAGCAAACGGCAACCGATGAGCACAGGATCGTCATCCATAGAATCTTGAGGTGGACGCCATCCCCATGCCACCATATAAGCACGCCCTAACAGACGTGCAGAAGGACTTCCCTCTGCACGCAGATCAGCGAGCCACTGGAAACTTTGGAAATATTCCCGAACAATATGCGGCAGATTTTTATAATGGCTAGGTAATTTACCGAATTGTTCCGGCCTTATCAGCGGGAAAAAGGCGCCATCGAAATAAAGCTCTCCTCGTAATAATGCTTGCCCACGCCAGATAGAGCCAATACCTGAAATAGACTGAAAATCAGGCGGTGGCTTGCCGGGAATAGATGGCGGCTTCATCAGTTTTTTCTGTACTGACCGCCAAAAACTTTTCCAACCCATCCGTTACTCCATCATTCCAGCTCATTTTGAGTCGCAACTATTCTACCCTTGTATGTTAAAAGGATAAAGAAGACTAATACAGTAAGTTATTGAAAGATTAGAAAATATTATTCTCCATTCTAAAACAATTTAGAATAGATGTAAAATATCAAAAATACGAATTTAAAATAAATAGATTTAAAAAAAAATGATTACTTTATATGAATCCATTTTTACTTATATTCTTTTAAGTTAAAAAATATTTTATATCTCTCTTCTTTCTCTCTAAAAGATTTAAAAAAAATAGGAAATTCTATTCAAAAGACCTATATTTAAAACGCTTTCTTAAGCGTATTTCAAGAAATTTTGAATGGAGAAAATCAATGCCAGTTGTAAATGTCAGACTAGCCAGTGGATCAGCCTCCCCAGAACAAAAAAAAGAAGTGATTGAGGGTGTGAAAGACGTTCTTCACAAAGTTCTCAACAAAGATAAAAATTGGATTCATGTTGAGCTTGATGAAGCCCCTTTAAACGAACTGATCGAGATTATTGAAAAAGCACGCAAATAATATTTGGATTGACCGCCCCTCTCGTCTCTCCTAACAATGAAGACTTGGCAGGGGCGTCTTTATCCCAAAGACTGAGAAGTACCCTCATAACCTGATCCCGATCATGCGGGCGGAGGGAGCTTCCAATGATTTTACCCAATCTTTACACCATTGAGCTGATTGCAGCGATAAATTGCGCCATCGGCTCGACCCTTCTTATTCTCCCCCGAATTTCAGGCTGGTTTTTTCTTCTTATCAGCGCTGTTCTATATGCGGCTGTTTTTGGTGCACATCATCTTTATGCCAACCTAACGCTCCAGATCATCTTTTCCTTTATCAATCTTTATGGCTGGATTTGCTGGTCTTTTCCAGATCAAAAACAACCTCAAAAATGGCAGGCAATCTCTCTAGAGCCCCTTTCCATTTTCAGAGATAGTACGCTTACCCTCATTGGAGGGATCGGTATTGGATTTTTTTTGAAAAATTTCAGTGATGATCCTGCCCCATGGATGGATGGCCTTCTCAGCGGTTTTTCACTCTTGGCACAATATTGGATGGCCCGCTCTTTTATTTGTTGCTGGCCTCTCTGGATCATCGTCAATAGTTGCTATGCGCTTCAGCTCCTCTTTTGGCATCTCCCTTTTTCCGCCATTCTTTTTACCTATCTTGCCTTGATTTCTGTACCGGGTTGGCGAAAATGGCAGATGGTGTCCTTCCAAAAATCTGTTACATAAGCAGAGTAAAACATTTTAAAAAGAGATTTTGGAAGAAATATGGGCCTAAGCATTCTGCAAATTATAGAACTTTTCGCCTCACTCTCTGCGGCGATCGGCGCAACGCTGATTATGTTTCCCCGTCGTTCCGGTTGGCTTTTTCTTCTGATGAGCGGTTTACTCTATATCTTCATCTTTGGATATAATAAGCTCTATGCCACCCTCGCTCTTCAACTTGGATTTGCCTCTCTCAGCCTTTACGGCCTCATAAGCTGGTCAAAAAAATCTCAAGCGCCTCAAGATTTTTGTCCACTTATTTATTCTCCTTTATATATCCTGCGAGATTTGAGCCTCGCTGCCTTAGGAAGTTTTCTCTGGGCTGAACTTCTTGCGCATGTCACAGATGACCCGCACCCTTATTGGGATGGCACATTAAGCATTTATGCTATGCTCGCCCAATATTGGATGTCTCGTGCCTATCTCTGTCATTGGATTTTATGGCTGGTAGCTGATGGTGCCTATGCAACATCCCTCTTCTGCTGGGGGCTTCCGATGAGTGGTTTGCTCTATGCCTATCTTGCCCTGCTTTCCATTGTTGGTCTTTTTCACTGGTCTCGTATCCTCCGACAGAAAAGGGCTTAAGAAAGCCCTTCCATTTCATCCGGGCTCAAACGCTGGACATGAATAGGCTTTCCCTGTGGGTCATAATAGATAATCGCTGCCCCTTTCTGCTGCGCATAACCAAGGGAATGATGATCCTTATCCTGAAATAAAACCCGCCGATGTTCCGGTTGTCGAACAAGCATCGCCCCTTTTGGGATATAGTGAAAGAGATGCAGATCATAATCTGATTTTGAAATACCTGAAGCCTGAAATTGCTCTTCAAGGCTCGGCGCTGGTGGAATTTCAGGAGCGCCGGGAATTTGTTGAGGCATTTGCGATTGGCTTCCCCCCATACCGCCGCCGCCCATACCCATTTGAGCAAAAGCATTTGTGCCAAAGAAGGCTGTCGGCGACATCAAAAATGCCATTATCGCTATTTTTTGAAAATTATTTGAAAAAAAACGCCCTTGCTTCATCCTAAAATCCCTTTCCGTAGCCATCGCCTTCCCACCAGCCTCTCAGCCATGTTGGACGTTGCCGTGCTGGTATTTCTGCCTTGGTCGCATCCCGCTTCTCAACCGGTGCATCCAATAGACCATTCTTACGCCATCCGCCACCTAGCACCCGATACACGGTGACCATATTTTGGAAGCGCGCTGCCTCAACCTGAATAAGACTGAGCTGAGAATTATAAAAACTGCGTTGCTGTTCTAAAACAATTTGATAATTTTCAATGCCCTCTTGGTATTTCATCCATGCCAGCGCATAGCTCCGCCCTGTCGCATCCACAAGCTGATGCGTGTGTTTTTCTTGCCTGAGATAGGTTTCTCTTGCTGTCAAGGCATCCGACACTTCATGAATGGCAGCCAAAGCTGTTTTCTGGTAGTCCGAAGCCGCTTGCTTTGCCTGAGATTCTGCTGTTCTCAAATTTCCGAGATTCACCCCCCATGTTAAAACAGGGATCGTCATTTGTGGATTAAGGCTCCATGTTTCTGCAAATTTACTGAATAAATGATTAAATTGCAGCGCATTATTCCCCTCTGACGCACTCAAAGTAAATTTAGGGAAAAAAGCCGCACGTGCAGAACCAATTTCAGCATTTGTCTGGCGCAATTTATGCTCTACCGAACGAATATCAGGCCGCTGATTCAAAAGCTGTGAAGGCAAACCCGCTGGAAGATCCCGTAAAATTGTTTGCTCGCCCAGCGGTCTCGGCGGCGGTAGAAATTCCGGCATTTTACCACCAACCAATTCCGTCAGCATATGTTCATCATTCGCCATCAGGCGAGAGGCTTGTGCGATTTGTGTTGCAGACTGCTCAACCTGTGTCCGTGCATCTGCTACTGTCAAACCATCTGCCTGCCCCATGTTAAAAGTCATTTGAATGAGATCTAAGGTATGTTTCTGCGATAAATAGGTTTCACATGCTAGAATCAAAAGATCTCTGTCTTCGAGCCAATTAATATAGGTGTTCGCAACTTGAGAAAGAATACTCAGCCATAAGCTTCGAAGATTTTCACTATTTTGAAGTGCCAGCTCCTTTTGAGCTTTGGAGAGGTTGGCAACCCGCCCCCAAAAATCAACCTCATAAGAAGCGAAACCGATCCCTTCGTTATAATATTCAAAAAATGGATTACTTCGACCACTTCCCGGCGCAAAGGAATAACCCGCAGCATCCGAAGGGTCCATAAATTGCGCTTGTTCCGTAATGCCAATTTGCGGCAATAACATCCCTCTTTGCGCCATATATTGCCCACGTGCCTGTAAAATCGCTTCAAACTGCCCTGCCAAATCCCGATTATATTCAAGCGCATTTTGAATGAGCATTTTAAGACGGGGATCTGTAAAGAAATCCTCCCATCCCAATTCTAAAATATTCTCCGAGGCCAGTTTATCATTTGGCTTTCCGCCTGCATCATTCGGATAAGAGCGTGACGTATTAATATGCGGCCGCTTGGTAATCGGTGCAAAGTTACATCCTGAAATAGAAAAACCAACCAGTCCAGAAAGGATCAGTCGAAAATAGCGATTCAGCATTCCCCGTCTTCTCCGACCGGCTTAACTTTAAAAAAGCGTAACACTTCCACAAAAAACAAAGGGACAAAATACACGGCAAAAAGCGTTGCCGATAACATACCGCCAACAACGCATGTGCCAATGGCACGACGTGCCCCAGCCCCAGCCCCGACAGCGATCGCCAAAGGTAACACACCGCATAAAAACGCAATAGAAGTCATCAAAATAGGACGCAGTCTCTGTTGTGCCGCCCGCATGGCAGCATCTGCTAATGAAGTCCCTTTGTTATAATATTCATATGCAAACTCAACAATCAAAATGGCATTTTTAACCGACAAGGCGACAGTCGTCAGCACCCCAATCTGAAAATAAATATCATTGGCATAGCCTCGTCCCATGCTAAAACTCACGGCCCCCAACACCCCAAGCGGTAAAACCAAAAGCACGGCAACAGGGATTGTCCAACTTTCATAAAGTCCCGCAAGGCAAAGAAAAATAATGATTGAGGCTAAAGCATATAAAGGCAAAGTCGATCCGCCAGCGGAAACCTGTTCATAAGAAAGATTAACCCAAGCATATCCCACACCACCGCCCGGCGTTTCTTTTACCAACTTGACCATTTCGGCCATAGCCTGTCCCGAACTCACACCGGATGCGGGCTCACCATTAATTTCAAAAGAAGGTAAACCATTGTAATTTTCAAGCTTTTGCGGCCCTGTAATCCAATGACCCGAAGTAAAAGCATTCAATGGTACCATTGTACCGGTATGGTTACGGATATACCAGCGTTTTAGATCTCTTTCATTCATACGAGCAGAGGGTTCCGCCTGAATGTAGACCTGTTTGACACGATTATTTCTTAAAAACTGATTGACATAAATAGACCCTAAGGCACCCGAAATCGTATCATTGATATCTTCGTTACTGACGCCCATAGCGTTGGCTTTGCCCCTATCGACTTCAAACACATATTGCGCTGCATCCTCCATCCCATTTGGACGAACAGAGGTTAAAAGCGGATCTTGTGCCGCACGCATCAAAATATCGTCACGCCTTGCTAAAAATTCTTCCCGCGTTAAATTCCCCTCATTGACCAGTTCAAGGTCAAATCCTGTCGCATTCCCCAACTCCTGCACTGCGGGCGGGCTAAAAGCAAAGACACGTGCCCTTGGATCTTCCCAAAAATGCTGCATAATACCCATAGCAATTGTTTGGGCAGACTGGTCTTGACGGGGTCTTTCATCCCATGGGGCTAAATTAATGAAAAAAGCGCCGTTATTTTGTCCTTGCCCTGCGAAACTAAAACCATTCATGGCAAAAACAGAGTTAATATTCACTGAATAGGTTTTCAGCACCCAGTCCGATAAATCCCGTGTGATTTCAACGACTTTATCCTGCGTGCCATTAGAGCGTAACTGAATCATGCCAAAAATTTTGCCCTGATCCTCATCAGGAAGAAATCCTGAAGGCAATTTGCAAAATAATAAAGTCGCAGAAACTGCCAAAACACAAAAAATGGAAAAAGAGGCCTTCCAATGTTGGAGCACCTTTTCAACACCCTTGATATATTCAGCCGTCAGCGCATCAAAAAATTGGTTAAAGCGTGCACCTGCTTTTTGGAAAAGCGTCTGAATTTTGCCAAACAATCCTCTGCCCTGCACAGTAGAATGGGTATGAGGCTTTAAAAGCGTCGCACACATTGCTGGTGTCAAAATCAATGCGACACCAAGAGAAAGCCACATGGCAACAACAATTGTAATGGAAAACTGACGGTAAATAATCCCAACAGAACCACCAAAAAACGCCATTGGCAAAAAAACAGCGGTCAAAACCATCACAATACCAAAAAGTGCTCCGCTAATTTCCTCCATGGATTTACGGGTCGCCGCCTTGGGGGAGAGTTTTTCCTCATTCATCACGCGTTCGACATTTTCTACGACAACAATTGCATCATCCACCAAAAGTCCAACAGCAAGAACAAGGGCAAGCATTGTCAGCGTATTTAAAGTATATCCCATTGCCGACAACATCCCGAAAGTCCCCAAAAGCACAACAGGAATGGCTAAAGTTGGGACAATCGTTGCCCGAAGATTTTGTAAAAAAACCATCATCACAAGCACGACCAAAATAATCGCAATAATGAGGGTTTCGACAACCTCCTCAATAGAGTGTGTAATATAAGGTTTCGTATCCATAGGAATGCCGTAAGACAGTCCCGGCGGAAAATATTCTGAAAGCTCATTGATTTTTGCTAAAACAGCATTTTCTGTTTCTAGCTGATTAGCGCCGGGGGCAAGCTTCAAGCCTAGACCCGCCGCAGGATAATTATTTTCAGAGGCAGAAATATTAAAACTCTGCGGTCCCAGCTCAATTTTAGCAATATCACCTAAAGTAACACGACTATTATCTTGATTCACCTTGATGAGAATTTGTTTAAATTGCTTCACATCGGATAAACGTCTCGGCCCGATAATAGTGGCGTTAATTTTGGCATTCTTATTTGCTGGTAATCCCCCCAACTCCCCGGCTGGGAGCTGAATATTTTGCTCTTTTAAAGCATTTTCAACATCTGAAATGTTTAAATTATAATTATAAAGCTTATCGGGATCGAGCCAGATACGCATCGCATATTCTGCCCCAAAAAGCTGATGATCCCCCACACCACTCACCCGAGAAATTGGATCTTGAATATTCGAAGCCACATAATCGGCAATATCGGCATCACTCAGACTGCCATCTTTACACGAAAAAGAGAGAACCATCATAAAGCTGGCTTGCTCTTTTAAAACGCTAATCCCCTGGGAGACCACTTCCTGCGGCAATTGCGGCTGCACAACCTGAAGTCTATTTTGAACCTGCACCTGCGCAATATCAGGATTAGTCCCCTGCTCAAAGGTCAAATCAATCAGCATCGTCCCATTCCCGTAAGAAGTGGACGTGACATATTCCAGATGATCCAGACCAAACATTTGCTGCAAGATTGGCTGAACCACGGTATTATTAACCGTTTCTGCCGAAGCTCCAGGATCAGAAACGGTAATATTTACCGCTGGCGCTGCAATCGGCGGATATTGCGAAATTGGCATTTTAAACAGAGAGACCGTGCCCACAAGCATCACAATAATGCCAATAACCCAAGCGAGAACGGGACGATCAATAAAAAAACGTGAAATGGAAGACATTTTTTAGTTCTAAGCTTTCTTCCCGTTAGGCGCTTCGCTCTCCTTCGACGATAAAGGCATCGGCGTGATCACATCCCCTTGATGAATTTTAACAAGGCCGGAAACAATCAAATGATCCCCCTCTTGAAGTCCTTTTTTTACCATCAATTCACCACCAACACGAAGGCCTAACTGAATCGGCTGCATTTTAACATGGTTATCTTTGAGCGCCAGCATCACGTAAGGAGAGCCATTTGGGGAGAACTCAACGGCCTCCTCCGGTACCAATAAAGCATGTGGATCCGCCCCCTCTCGAATATGTGCCCGTGCAAACATACCCGGCAATAGCAAATGCTGTGGATTAGGAAATTGTGCCCGCATCACCAATGTTCCTGTTGAGGGGTCCACCGTCACTTCTGAAAGTTCCAGCCGCCCTTCTTGAGCGTAATCTGATCCATCAGACAATTCTAAACGCACAGAGGCCGCATTTACGCCAGCCGCTTTGATGCGTCCTTCTGAAATTTCACGGCGGAAACGCAATAATTCTTCTGCGGCTAAATTCACATCCACATAAATTGGGTCAAGACGTGTTACCAACGCAATATCATCGGGCTGATTCGCCGTAACCAATGTCCCTGGCGTGTAAATCATACGCCCGATACGCCCGGAAATTGGAGAACGAACTGTCGAATAATCTAAATTAACCTGAGCGACATGAAGTGCCCCCTCGGTCTGAAGCAACTGTCCCCGTGTCTGTTCCTCATCTGCAACAGCATTATCATAAGCCTGATCGCTCACAGCATGTGCCTGATGTAGCGGCCCATAGCGTTTTAACTGCACTTGCGCACGTAAATGCATGGCCCTTGCCTCCATCCACGCCCCTTGCGCCTGATCTACAGCCGCCTGATAAGGCACGGCATAAATTTTATAGAGAACCTGTCCCTTTTCGACATCTGCCCCCTGATGAAAATCTCTTGAGACAATCACGCCGCTCACCTGCGGACGAATATGTGCCTGTTCAATGGCATTGATCCGTCCGGGCAAGACAGTTTCCAGAACCGCATTCTGATAATGGAGTTCGATAATATTAACAGGCTGAGGCGGTAAGGTAATGCGTTTTGCAGGTGCAAAAAAACTTTTAAACGAAAAAAATAGATAAAAAAGGAGAAGAACGATTCCGATAAAGGCAAGCGATGAGAGAATTCTGAATTTTTTATCCGTCTGCCATTTTGGCAGAAATACCTTTAAAAACGCCATTTTCTGCCTAATATTTTCACTCTCAAAAAACATCTGGAAACCAAATTATTTCTTCTTTATAAAACATAAACACAATGGAAACCAGACGGTTTCCTATTATGACGGGGAATTTTATCTGTGCTTGAATTATGCCCGATCCATTCCGCTGATGACGGAATCCCCGCCTCCAAAGAAAATCTCAAAGAGCGGCGGGAAAAAATTTTTGATACGGCCTGCGCTCTGCTTCAAAAGGGCGGCTATACCGAGCTTTCTGTGGAATGTCTCGCCCGTAAAGCCTGCATGTCTAAAAAAACCATTTATCAAATTTTTGAAAGCAAAGAAATTCTGCTTTTCGAGCTTCTCCAAGAGCGCCTTTTCATCCCAATGAAATTCCAGCCGCTTTCCACACCCATGACACTGGCCGAAGAACTCACAGAGCTTATGCGCCAGCTCTACGAACATTGCATCCATCCTCGTAACCTTGCTCTGCTGCGCTTGCTGATTGGGGAAAGTGAACGTTCAGCAACAGTAGAGCAAATTTTAAGTGAGCTTATCCATCGCTCAGATAAAGAATCTCCACTTCATTCTTTCCTCTTGGAAAAGAGAGAAAAGGGGCTGCTTGATTTCCCAGACCTTGAAGAAACTTCCTCTCGGCTCTTTGGCCTGGTCTTAGGAGCACCCTTTATCAGCCATCTTTTAAAATGTGTTCAAAAAGAAAAGGATGCGGCGTGGACAGACAGATTTATCCGAGAGGGGGTGAGGGTTTTCCTTGCAGGATATGGCACCCGATAAATAATATTTTTCAAAAGACTGACTTTCTGTTTTTTGAATTTTCCTTTATCAAACTCTTAATCTATGACTCTTTTTGAAAATCGGTTAAACTCCGTAAAACTGAATTTGTCTTGACCGTATGCTTTTAACTTCTCCAAAACTATTTACGAGATAAATCCTTACTATTGCGCAGCATCGGCAACACTCAACCTAAACCTGAAAGGAAATTAGTTTTCGTTTGATGACCGATAATGCTGACAAAAACATACTAAAAGCTCAAAAAAAACTTGCGGATAAAGCGGCCTCTGCGGACCCGACCTCCCCCGAAAATCTTCCTTTGCATGATGAGGGATATAATAAATCACTCTCTGAACGCCATATGAACATGATGGCCATCGGCGGGGCGATTGGAACGGGCCTTTTTATGGGGGCCGGTGTACGCCTTAACCAAGTCGGCCCTTCCCTGATCGTGGTTTACGCATTATGCGGTCTGTGCGCCTTTATGATTTTACGTGCCGTTGGCCAGCTTGTTATGTACCGCCCTAGTTCTGGCAGTTTTGTAACATATGCAAGAGAATTTCTGGGAGAAGGCGCTGCCTACACGGCTGGATGGTTTTTTTGCCTAAACTGGGCACTCACAGGAATCGCAGATATTAGTGCTGTTGCGCTTTTTGTTCATTACTGGGCCAGCTTTCAATTTATTCCACAATGGACAATTGCTTTAGCCGCTCTTTGCATTGTGATGGCCTCTAATCTTGTGGGGGTAAGATATTTTGGTGAAATGGAGTTTTGGCTCTCTCTCATTAAAGTTGCCTCCATCATCGTCTTTCTTGTCGTCGGGATTTCCGTGCTTGCCTTCGGCATTCACTTACATACAAATATTGCCGGTCATGTGGAGACGATTACCCCCGGTGTTCACATGGTCGCACAGCATGGTGGCTTTTTCCCCCATGGTTTTTTACCTGCCATTCTACTGATCCAAGGCGTTATTTTTGCGTATGCGGCAACAGAATTGATTGGTGTGACTGCGGGAGAATGTGCCGAGCCTCGAAAAATCGTGCCTAAAGCCGTCAATAGTATTATCTGGCGCATCACCATTTTTTATGTTGGCTCCATTGCTCTTTTGGCCTTAGTCCTTCCTTGGAGCGCTTATAAAGCAGGCGAGAGCCCTTTCGTCACTTTTTTCTCCTCCATCGGGGTGGGCGGCACCGCAACCATTATGAATCTTGTTGTGATTACAGCGGCACTCTCTTCCCTTAATTCTGGCCTTTACTCGACAGGTCGTGTGTTACGTGCCCTCTCTCTTTCAGGTTCAGCCCCCAAAATCCTTAGCCGTTTAAGCAAGCAAAAAGTCCCTTATGTCGGCATTTTAGCGACTGTCGGTGTTTATATCATTGGGGTCGGCTTAAATTTCTTTATCCCCTCACAAGTTTTTGAACTGGCACTCGGTGTTGCCTCCATTGGCTTCTTGGGCGTTTGGGCAACCATTTTACTGTGCCAATTACGTCTTTTCAAAGAAATCAAAGAAGGGCGGATCGCCCCAACTGGCTTCCCTATGCCTTTCGCACCCTATAGCGGCTGGATTGCCCTTGCCTTTCTCGCAAGTATTTTAGTGATGATGGCTTTTGACTATCCATCTGGAACCTTCAGTGTTGCAGCCTTGCCTATTTTTGCAGTTTTGCTCTTTATTGGCTGGCAGTTTGTCCGCAAAAACAAACAAAAAAACATGCAAAATCCAGAGCAATAAGACAGTATCGAAAAAGAGTAGAAAAAGGTTGTAAATATGACAGCAACGAAAAAAGGATATCGAAAAGACCTTTCTGAACGTCATATTCGTATGATTGCGCTTGGCGGAACGATTGGAACTGGTCTCTTTTTAGGAGCTGGCCTGCGTCTTCACACTGCAGGTCCTTCTCTTATTTTTGCTTATGCCCTCTGTGGCCTCTGCGTTTTTATGATTTTACGGGCGCTCGGTGAACTGGTTGTTTATCGTCCCGCCAGTGGGAGCTTTGTTTCTTACGCTCAGGAGTTTTTAGGCTCTGGCGCAGCCTATGCTATGGGATGGTTTTATGCCCTTAATCTCCTTTTAACAGGGATCGTTGATATTACAGCTGTTGCTGTTTTTCTTCATTATTGGCCAATTTTTCAATTTCTCCCCCAATGGATGATCGCCCTTGCTGCCTTATGCCTTGTAGGGGCGCTTAACTTTATCGGTGTTAAATATTTCGGTGAGGTTGAATTTTGGCTAGCCCTTATTAAAGTTGGTTCGCTAGCACTCTTTCTGGCGATTGGCGGCGTTGTTCTTGCCCATGCCTTTTTTCATAGTCACCAATCTGTCGGTATCCCAATGATTACCGCCCATGGCGGTTTTTTTCCACATGGCTGGGGAGCGCCGATTTTCCTCCTTCAAGGCGTAATTTTTGCCTATGCCTCCAGTGAATTTATCGGTATCGCAGCCAGTGAATGTGCCAATCCTCGTGAGGTTGTGCCCAAAGCGATCAATGGCGTTATCTGGCGCATTCTTTTTTTCTATGTCGGGTCAATCGCTCTTTTAGCCCTTCTTCTCCCTTTTGATCATTATATGGCCTCGGAAAGCCCCTTTGTGACTTTCCTCAAAACGCTCGGCGTGCCCATGATTGCCGATATTATGAATATCGTTGTTCTCATGGCCGCTTTCTCTAGTCTTAACTCCTGCCTCTACTCCACAAGCCGCATTTTACGTGCCCTTGCGGAAACGGGTGCGGCGCCTAAATCTTTCTTAAAACTTAGTTCCAAAGCACGCATTCCTTTCATTGCCATTGGCGTGACACTCTGTTTTTATCTTATTGGGGTGTTTTTAAACTATCTCATTCCTAATTATGTTTTTGAATTAGCGCTGGGTGTTGCTGCCGTTGGGGTCATTGGTGCGTGGGCAACAATTTTACTTTGTAATATCAGTCTGCATCGTGCGATCACTTCTGGAAAAATTCAAAAAACCGAATATCCAATGCCAGGCTCCCCTCTTACCAATTATTTAACGCTTGGCTTTCTCGGCTTTATCGTTATTAGTATCGGTTTTGATTATCCAAATGGCACCATTACCCTTGCTGCCCTGCCAATCTTAGCCATCGGCATGTATCTCAGCTGGCATATCATTCTCAAACATAAAAAAAAATCCGCTTCCCTTTAACGGGAGCGGATTTTCAATCTCATCTTTTAAAATTTTCAAACATTATGTTTGGTTTGATTTTTCGTCTTCGCTGACCTCTGCATCAACATCTTCAACAATTTTCTTTTTGCTATTCCAGCCCGATTTAGGCCGCCTTTGCTTTTGTTGTAAAAGACTTGTTCCCGTTGCCGCATAAAAAATACGCTCTGCAATATTGCCCGCATGATCGCCAATACGTTCTAAATTTTTGGCAATAAAAAGCAGTTCCGTGCAAGGACGTATATTACGAGGCTCCTCAATCATATACGTCACCAATTCACGGAAAAAAGTCGTATAAGATTCATCTACCGCATCATCGGCATACCACAAGGCCAAGGCCTCATTCGGATCTTGGGTTTTCATCGCATGAATCATACGTTGAAGATTCTCTTGAACCAAACTTCCCATAGAACGCAAACCGGAAAGAGAAATTTTTCCTCTTGCCTCCCCGACAGATCTCGAACGGCGTGCAATAGAGGCAGCATAATCCCCCATTCTCTCTAAACCATCCGTGATTTTCAAGGCGGCGATTGTTTCCCGCAAATCTGCGCCAAATGGACTACGCAAGGCCAAAAGACGAATAGCAAGACTCTCGACCTCACGCTCCATTTCATCGACATCTCGATCCATTGCCGTCGCTTCGTCAGCGGCTTCATTATCACCATCTAAAATGGCACGCATGGCCAAATCAAACTGTTGCTCAACCTGCCGGCCCATATCTGCCATAAGGGCACGGAGGTAGTCTAATTCCTGTTGATAACTCTTTACGATATGTGCACGTCCAGCATTCATCGTTTTTTCCTCCATTTCCCGCATTCTAGCTAAAAATGAACATTAGCCAAAGCGACCTGTAATATAATCCTGTGTTTGCTGCTGGGTAGGATTCGTAAAAATTTTATCTGCACGATCTACTTCCACCAAATGTCCCATATAGAAAAAGGCGACACGGTCAGCACAGCGCGCGGCCTGCTGCATGTTATGCGTTACGATCGCAATCGTAAAATCACTCTTTAACTCGTCAATTAATTCTTCAATACGGGCAGTTGAAATGGGATCAAGAGCCGATGTCGGCTCATCTAATAATAAAAGTTCTGATCTTGTCGCAATCGAACGGGCAATGCAAAGACGCTGCTGCTGCCCACCGGACATCCCTGTTGCTGGCGCATTTAAACGATCCTGCACCTCTGGCCATAGTGCAACACGCTCTAAGGCATCTTTTACCCGTGCCTCCAAGGCTGCATGGGAAAGTTTTTCATGCAAACGCACACCAAAGGCTACATTATCAAAAATAGACATCGGGAACGGGGTCGGTTTTTGAAAAACCATCCCAACACGACTTCGCAAAACATCTACATCAATATCCCGATCTAAGATATTGCGTCCGTCAAAAATGATTTCCCCTGTTGCTCTTTGCTCAGGATAAAGATCGTAGATACGATTAAAAGTTCTTAAAAAAGTTGATTTTCCGCATCCACTCGGACCGATAAGCGCTGTAACAGACCTTCTCGGGAAATCCATAGAAATACCGTGTAATGCCTGATGAGCACCGTAATAAAAATTAAGATTTCTAACTTTTACAGCTGGCGTTAACAACGAATTACTTCCTTCCTTGAAGCCCATGAGCCAACCCACGAACTATTAAATTTATACCTAATACGCCCAATGTCACTAAAAGTGCCCCTGTCCATGCAAGTCCCACCCAATCAGAATAAGATGAGCCTGCATATTGATAAATTGCCACGGGTAAACTTGCCATCGGTTTATTTAAATCAAACGACCAATTTGGATTGCCCATAGAGGTAAAAAGAAGCGGCGCTGTTTCTCCCCCCATACGGGCGAGCGCCAAAAGCATTCCTGTAACAATTCCGCCCCGGGCGGCTCTAACCCAAATTGTCCAAATAACTTTCCAACGTGGCGCACCTAAAGCATAAGCAGCCTCTCGCATTCCTGCGGGTACGAGTGAAAGCATATCTTCTGTCGAACGAATAACCAGCGGCATACTCAGCACAGCCAAGGAAACAGAACCTGCAAAGGCCGAAAAATGCGCAAATGGCGCAACCAAGAGCTGATAAATAAAAAGACCGGCTAAAATCGAAGGCACCGACATCAACATGTCAGAAACAAAACGAACAGAAGTTGCAAAATGATTTTTAGGCCCACCATAGGCGGCCAAGTAAATTCCGCAAAAGAGTCCCAAAGGCCCGGCAATCAACATGCCAAGTCCCGTTTGAATCAAACTTCCGACAATGGCATTTCCAAGACCGCCACTACTCCCCGGTGCGCCTTGCGCATGGGTAAAAGTAATCGCTTTTAAACCCGGCAACCCTTGTGCAAGTAAATTCCAAAAAATAGAAATCACGCAGGCAAGCAGAATGATCCCCATACCATAGGCGAAAACAGTTGCGAAACGATCTTTCCAACGCCGCCGGGAAGCACGTTTTCCGCCTTCCCAACTTACAGAAAGCTTCGCTTCCTTTGCAGGAAGTATCTTTTGCTCACTCATTTTTCTCTCCTATGGCAAAAACGTGCCAAAAGAAGGGTTACGGCAGATAAAGATAAAAGAATGAATCCCAAAGCCATCAGGGCAGAAAGACGAATAGAACCCGAAGGACTCTCTGGAAATTGCAAAGCGATTAAAGAAGCAACGGTACTTCGAGGGGCAAAAAGCGACCATCCCATTGAAACGACGTCCCCGATGACAAAAGTCACGGCCATCGTTTCTCCCAAGGCACGTCCAACGCCCAACATCGTTGCGCTTATCATGCCATTACGTGCCCAAGGCACAACCACTTTTGTCATAACTTCCCAACGTCCAGCACCTAACCCATAAGCGCTTTCCTTCAGCATTGGTGGAATTGCCCGCATCAAATCCACCATCACTGCCGTCATAAAGGGGGCGATCATAATGGCGAGCACAATGCCTGCTGTCATCAAACCCGTTCCGAAAGGCGCACCGGAGAAAAGTGGATGGATAAGATAGGAAAGTCCCGGTATTTTCTGAGAAAAATGATTCAAATAAGGCTGGATAGAAGCCACAAAGGGAACAATTGTAAAAAAGCCCCACATCCCAAAAATAATGGAGGGAACGCCTGCAAGTATTTGAATCATTGCCGCAACGGGTCGAGACCATTTTACAGGCAGGATTGAAACGATCCAAAAAGAAGCACCAAACGAAAGTGGAAAAGCTAAGCAAATCGCAATCAGACTGCTGATAATACTTCCCCAAAGGGGCGCCAACGCACCATATTGCTGTGTAACGGGGTTCCAAATATTACTGACTAAAAAGGCAGGGCCAAAATCAGCAAAAGCCTGCCGGCCTCCATTGCCAATAAGGAATACAAGCGCACCTAAGGCCGCCAAAGTTAAGGCGGCAGAAGACACAAAAAGAAAATTGAAAAAACGGTCTAACCATTTCCGCTTTCTCTGACGGGATGTTATTGTACTCATCCTTGCAGAAACATTCGGCTAAAAGCTGTTTCTACGGAAGGGGCTGCGTGTTGCAACGTCTGCCTCATAAGTTCACGAAAGAGATAAATTGTCAAAAAAGCGACTTGTTTCCCCCGACCAAGACGCCTTGTTTTCCTTCCTTTACCTCTCCTCGCCTCAGAATGCAAATGGCTATCTCTAAAGACATCGGGTATATTGTATAAAAGAGACATCATTTACGAGGAAATTTTCTGTGGCGACACCTACATCTTTTTCCAATCTCTTCCATGGCCAGATCACACATCTTTCCCATGGCGTTATCGAAGGTTGGGCCATCTCGCATCGTAGAGCTGTACCAAGAGGCTCTGAAGAGACATGGATCCATATTTTAGTTGACGGACAGGAAATTGAACGGGTTGCCTGTAACCTTCCCCGCCCGGAAGAAGCTTTACGCTATCAACATACAAATCCGAATATTGGCTTTCACTGGGAAGTGCCTAAAAAATTCTTTGATGGCAAAACAAGATGGATCTCTCTACGTTTTCCAGATCGCTCTATCCTTCCTTTCCCAGCTTATTTTTTTGATGCTCCTCCCTCTCATGAACCGCTTTTACCAGAATGGATTTTCAATGGGAAAGAAGAGACCGAAACCAGATCCTATTTCGAAGGTCTCCATGACGGCCATCTGAGAGGATGGGCTGTACAGCGAACAGGCCGTTATGGAAAATGGAAAGGCCAACTGGTCGTTGATATCCATATAGATGGCCGTCCGCTTGCCCGTCTCCGAGCAGACCGTCAGCGCGCGGATGTCTCGCAAAGTCTAAAGCAGGATAATTTTTCTACATCGGAACCAGATCAAGCCTGTGGCTTTAACTATCCTCTGCCGGCTTCTCTCCGAGATGGCGCTTACCACGAGTTCAGTGTTTCCATTCTCCCTCAAAAAATACCTGTTTCTGGCAGCCCCATTCGTTCAAAATACAGTGACGACGGCATTGCAACACGGCTCGCAGGCCTAAATAATATGCTTGATATGCTGCAGCAACAGCTGACACAGCTTAGACGTGAAACTCTCTCCCTAATGCCGCATACACATAAATTCTCTATTGAAGAATATGATCGATGGCACCGCTATTATCAAAAATCACTCACCACACGTGTAAAGCAACAGCAGCGGCAAGCTCCCCTAAGTACAGAAACGCTTCTGTCCATTATTTGCCCCGTCTTCCATCCTGATAAAGAGCATTTTTTAGAAGCTATTCGATCCGTTCAAAATCAAACCTATCAAAATTGGAACCTGATCCTTGTTTTTGATGGGCCGCAAAATGCTAATATACAAAATATCGTCAAAGACATTCAAAAAGAAGATTCACGGCTGACACTTTTATCGCTTTCAAAAGCACAAGGGATCGCAAAGGCCACGAACAAAGCCCTCGAAAATGCAACGGGGGAATATATTCTCTTTCTCGACCACGATGATCTCCTTGATCCAAATGCTTGTGAAGTCATGTTGCGTGCTGCGCTTAAAACAGGTGCAGAAATTCTCTATTCTGATGAAGATAAAATTAGCTTAACAGGTGTTTTACACGCCCCACATTTCAAACCCGATTTTAACTATCGCTATCTTTTAGGCTGTAATTATATTTGCCATTTAACGATGTATCGTCGTTCTCTTTTACAAAAGATTGGCGGCTTTGAAAAAATTTACGATGGGGCACAAGATCATGCTTTATTGCTGAAAGCTTATGAAGCCTCTCCAGATGGTTTTGCGCATGTGCCGGAGATTCTCTACCACTGGCGGCAGACCCCGAACTCAACTGCTTTATCTTCAGAAAATAAAAAATATGCCAAAAATAATGGCGCCAAAGCTGTGCGACATCATTTTGAAAGGCAGGGATTAAACGCAACGGTTGCGCCAATACCAAAAATCACGCTTTATAAAACCAAATGGACGCTTCCCCAAAAAATACCTTCTGTCACCATCATTATTCCCTTTAGAGATCAAAGCAAAATGACAGAGAGATGTGTCTCCTCTCTCCTCAAAAAGCAGTCATACAGCAATTTTTCAATTTTATTGATTGATAATTGGTCTGTTGAAGCCGAAACGCATCAAATGCTTAAAAGACTCTCTCAAAATAAAAAAGTTTCTATCTTACGCATTGAAGAGGAATTTAATTTTTCCCGCCTTAATAATCTGGCGGCCCAAGAAGCACAGAGTGAATATTTATTATTTCTCAATAATGATGTCGAAGTCAGGCAAAAAGATTTTCTCTCAAATATGATGGGCGAAATACTTAACCTCCCAAAAGCCGGAGCCATTGGGGCACGTCTCCTCTATCCGTCAAAACGCATACAGCATGGCGGTGTTGCCGTCTCTCCTCAGGCCATTGCTGTTCACATGCATAGGGGACGAGACGACAAGGATCTTGGCTATATGGCGCGCGCAGGACTCAGCCAGGAAGTTTCTGCAGTAACAGGTGCAGCCCTCCTCACATCAAAAAATCTTTTTGTCGAAATTGGAGAATTCGATGAGCAACATTTTCCGATTGCTTACAATGATGTTGATTTCTGCTTACGCCTCCGGGCACACGGCTATCATATTTATTATTGTGCAGATGCGACAGCCATTCATCATGAAAGCTTTAGCCGTGGCAGTGATGAAATAAACCAAAATGAACGCAGACTTTTTCAAGAAAGTCAGTCTCTCCTTGACCGCTGGGGAGAAGTTGCCTTTTTTCAACAAGACC
Organism: Acetobacteraceae bacterium; assembly: GCA_004843165.1. Taxonomy (NCBI): domain Bacteria; kingdom Pseudomonadati; phylum Pseudomonadota; class Alphaproteobacteria; order Acetobacterales; family Acetobacteraceae; species Acetobacteraceae bacterium. The sequence continues at coordinate 1,309,603 of CP039459.1, read as the reverse complement.
CCTTCTATCCTAAAAACTTTATTTTAGAGGGAGATACTTTTCATCAGTTAAAAAAACCTAATTCTTTTTAAAAAACACTCTTTACCCCCATCCTAAAGACTGTAAGTGAAAAATAATTTCATTCTCATAGCAAGTTCTTCGCTTGTAAAAAGAAAGATCCTTTCTATCTCCTAAAAGCATGATCCCTTTATCTTAAGGTCTTTCAAAATGAATAAGCTTCTTCATTATGTCTTTCGGTATGTTGTTCAATATGGCTCTCTTGATGTCATATACAGCGATGGGAGCAAAAAACATTATAAAGGGAAATATCCCGGCATCCATGCAGGATTATCCCTCCGTACACCAGCGGCAGAACGTGCTTTACTCTTTAACCCTGCCCTTTCTTTTGGCGAAAAATATATGTCAGGGGAAATTGTGCCTCAAAAGAATGACTTAGAATCTGTTCTGCATCTTTTCTTATTCAATATTGAAAAAGGCACCCTTTTCAGCGACCGCCTTCTCAGAGGGCTGGGACGGTTTTTGCATCATTTGAAACCCTCTTTTCTACGGAATAACCTTCAAAAATCAAAAAAGAATATTTCCCATCATTACGATATCAATCATAATCTTTACCGTCTCTTCTTAGATAAAGATCTCCAATATTCTTGCGCCTATTTCAAAACGGGGAAAGAAAGTCTCGAAGAAGCGCAAATTGCTAAGAAAAAACATATTGCTCAAAAGCTTGCTTTAACGTCTAAAAATCTTCACGTTTTAGATATTGGATGTGGCTGGGGAGGGTTAGCTATCACCTTAGCAAAAGATTACGGCGTTAAAGTGACCGGCATAACGCTTTCAAAAGAACAGCTCTCCATTGCCCAAAAGCGTGTTGAAAAAGCAGGATTATCCCATCTTGTTGATTTTAAACTCTCTGATTACCGTTCTCTCCATCAAAAATTTGATCGCATTGTTTCTGTCGGTATGCTTGAACATGTCGGAAAATCACAATATGAAGAATTTTTTTCGGGTGTAAAACGCCTCTTAAAAACCAAAGGGGTTGCCCTCATTCATTCGATTGGCCGTAAAGACGGCCCTTACGCCACGAATCCTTGGATTGCACGCTATATTTTTCCGGGTGGCTACAGCCCCGCGCTGAGTGAGGTTTTTCAAGCCGTTGAAAATTCTAAATTATGGGTGACAGATTGTGAAATTCTACGTCTCCATTACGCAGAAACAATCAAACATTGGCGCCAACGTTTTGAAGCTAATCAAGCAGAAATCAAAAAAATGTTTGATGAGAAATTTGTCCGCATGTTCCGTTTCTACCTTACCTCCGCAGAACTGGCCTTTCGGGTACAGGATCACATGAATTTCCAGATTCAGTTGAGTAATCAGCTTGAAACGCTTCCACTTACACGGGACTATCTCAAAGATTAAAGGCCTTGGGAGAGATGTTCTCTTAGGAAAAAAAGAGGATCTTCTACCTCTTTATTCTCTAAAAGAGCATTCTCCGACTTTTGCTCAATATAAATCGGAGTAATTAAGGCTTTAAGCACTAAGCGTACAAGATCCTGACAATCTTGAACCGTTATTTTTGTTGGCAGCTCCCCTTTTCGGCGTTGAACAACCCAATTTTCAAGCAAGGGCAGTAAAGGAGACCATGAACCTGTATTTTTTTCGCCTAAAGCTCTTTGACGCAAACAACTGACGGATAAAAAGGATAGATGATTAATCTCTTCTTGTGTCAAAGCTGAAGGCTTCTTACCCTCTTGACGCTGAACAACCCACTCTTTTAAAAAATTTGCCAATTCCTGCGGCAAACTGCTTTCTTGGGCAAAAAGGACAAAATCGTCATCATTCTGAAGCATTTCTATTTTCTCGCAATCTTATTGATAAGCTCATTATACAAATTCAAACAGAGATTCATCTCCATTTTTGCTTCCGCCTCTCTCCGTGCAGCCAAACCCAGCCCATAAGCCTGCTCTCTGTCTTCGAGTAACTCAAGAACCTTATCCGCAATTTCTTTTGGCGCTAAAAAAGGCACCAAACGGGCATTAACACTATCGGTTAAAAACTCTTTCACAGGGGCTGTATCACTTGCAACAATTGGACAACCAATTGCCATCGCCTCTCTCAAAGACCATGAAAGAACAAAAGGATAGGTTAAATAAATATGCGCCCAAGAACGCTGGAGAAGCGTAACAAAGAATTTATAAGGAAGATATTCGATAAAATGAACACGCTTAATGTCGATAAGTCCACCGATCTCCCGTAAAAGGCGCTGTTTCCATCCGCCACCCTCTGGCGGTAATGCGCCATAGCTCACCCCATTTCCTCCGACAATCACTACCTCGCATTGTGCATTTTGAGAGAGAATCGTTGGGAGTGCCCGCATAAAGCTATGAAATCCCCGATAAGGCTCTAGGTTACGGGAAATATAGGTCACTAAAGGAACATTTTTTTTAATATGCGTCTCTTCAAAAGACCAGCTAGAGCCCATCTTTTCAGAATCAGGTTTACATTTCTCTAAATCGACCCCTTCTGAAACAAGGGCAATTTTTTTTCGAAAGAGTGGCGGATAAGTATTTCGCTGAAACAAAGTCGGTGTTTGTCCATATTGCTCCAAAGCAAGTGCCTGTAAATTCACCGAATTTTTTAAACGCACCTGTCCTGCAAGCGCTTCATGCGATAAAAATTCTGGATCAAAACCGACATCTAATCCTTGCGCTGCGTAGTAAAACTCAAAATAACCTAGAATAGGGGAATCTGGAAAAACATCTTTTAGATTAAGCAGTTCACCCCACCCATGATGTCCAATAATAATATCCGGCATATAGCCAAGTTTTTTAAGAGATCGTGCGGCTTGTGCAACGGCTTCTGCTCTCAAAGCAGCCTGATTCAGATCCGCTACGCCGGAATGTAAACCTTTCATAGGCGGCGGCTGTACATATTGTATCCTGCGCACATCGGGCAAAAAATTGCTTCTTGGAGCGGATGTAATAAAAACAACCTCGTGCCCACGGGCACGTAACCACTTAATATAATGCAGATACTGCCCAGGGAAACTTTGGTGAACAAAAAGATATCGCATCTAAAAAATTTATTTCTTACAAAGAATATCTGTTTGAAAAATCATTTTTTCTTCTCTGATTTTTTAGACCGTGAAGATGCTTTTTTAACCGTTTTTTTCTGAGATTTTTCCTCGAAAGTAATCTTAAAAGCCTCTAAAGGCGCATGATCAGGTGATTCTAAGGTTAACTCACGTTCTTGAAGATTATCAATCCGAAAACCGTCTGTAAAAGCGGCCTCTATCTTCAGCTCCCATTTCTGTGCAATCTCGCCACATAAACGAACTTTCAAACCAAGAAGCGGCAAAGACATACCACGAGATCCGCAAAACTCGCCGCCTTCAACCCACGGCGAAAGCCAACCTTTTCCTAAAACAGCTTGATACTCCAAATCTTGCGGTTTAAGGGGCGGCGGAACCGCAATTTTAAACCCCTCAATCCAAAGATTATTCCCGATCTCACCTATCCAGTCAGAAATCGGCTGAAGCACATCCCCTTGTTCCTGGATGTGCGCTAAAAGATGCCCCTCTTTAAAATCCTCTTCACGTCGTGTTTTTGTCCCTAAAAGATCGTTTTTTTGTTCTTCCTCTCCACCGACTTGCAGAAGCTGCAAACGCGGCAAAGCGGCATCGGATTCCATCTCATCATAAAAGGAAACTAAGATCTTCGCAGGACCGGTTTTCACCTTGACCAGAAGCGCTGAAGTCTCTTCATTCAGCCAGCCCTCATTGTCAAAGGAAGAGATAGAAACATTGTCACTCTCTCCCCTTTCCCCCGGAGCAAGGGAAACTTTAACAGCCGGAAATTCTTTTGAAGAAAGAATTCCTTTATCTTTTGCGAGAAAAAGGCAGTAAACACCGCTTCCCAATGTCATAACATGGGCACGCACTTTGAGCTCACCTATGAGCATAGAAGAAGCTTTATCAGGCAAACGAAGATCCTAAAAACGAAGGTTAAAAAATGTAGAAGAGCGACAAAATATCATACAAAAAAAATCCAATGAGTGACAACTCAAAGTAATCATCTGCAGGACAGCTTTTGAATTAAAAACTGCCCGATACGCCCTGGTGGAAAAGCCAAGGGAATCACAAATCCGGCCTCTTCCCCCAAAAGACGAACTCTTTCCGCAACGCTTCCAATATCAAAACAAAAGGTAAAAAGTCCAGCTTCAACAACATGGCTAAAAGCATATCCCCATGTTTCTGGGGCAATAGATGGCAGTAAGACGGCATCCAAATCAAGTGTAGCAAGTAACGTTTTGATTTCATCCTCCGCAAAAACGCCTGTAATCTCGACTCCGGCACTTTCCAAAGCTTTTTCATTGATAGCATGGCCAATAAGAAAAAATTGTATCGGTAAAGAAAGTTTTTGCACCTCCAGAGCAATTTTTTCTAAAATTAAGGCACCTTTCCAAACACTCAAAGCCCCGACAATCCCTACCCTCCAGATATGTTTTGACGGACGGTGTTGATGTTGCCGCCTTTTATAAAAATTTTTCTGAAAAAGCGTTAGCGTATTTTCAGGCGAGAATACTTCCGGTGTAATTTCGGGAAAATGGCGCTTTAATCGTTGTGCGGAATCTCTCGATGGTGTCAAAATCCTTTTAGCCTTTTTCATCTCTGTAAGATTTTCGGCTAAAAATTTTGAAACATCTGGCGAAGACCCTTCCTCTATGCCGCCTTTATGAATTTTCTGAAAGCGTTTAACGGTACATTTTTGGCACGATTTTACATCAGGCTCACCACAATAATGGTCATTTTCGCCGATCAGAGTAATATGCGGACAAAAAGTGGCATGATCATGGACAAAAATAGTTGGGGAAATTTCCAATTGCTCTGCCAGTTTACGAATGGATCGTGAATGTCCAACAAAATTATGATACTCAACCTCTGTAATTTTTAAACGACGTAGGACGGCGATGAGTAAAAGTTGTTCCTCAGGCAAAGAAAAAGAAAAAGTTGCCTCATTATAAGAAATTTCTCCGACTTCATTCACAAGTCCCAAACGGCATCCCTCTTTTGTTGGAATAAGTAAAAGCGGTGTTTTATGCTCTTTTTCTAAATTTTTACAGCGCTGCGCAATATAACGTGTCACCCCGCCGCCGATCGCATGGCTTACGATAAGAACCGGCGCACTCTGACGCATTTTCTTTTGTAAAATTCTTTCAGAAATAAGTCGTCGATAACGGCCAAAAGGGTTTGCCTCTTCAAATTTCCACACCTTCAAAGGAAAGGCAGGGTGACGTTTTTTTAAAATTTCCTGATTTCTCAAAAAGAGCGCAGACCCAGCGCCTCCAATACTTCCTCGCCCTTCGTGATAAACATACACATTTTCTGCTGCAAAATGTTTAAAGCCTTTTTTTGTTGCTCGCAGGCAGAAATCAACCTCTTCGCCATAGGCCTGAGCAAAAATACCTTCGGTAATGCCTCCTGTTTGTGCCAAACATTCTGCAGAAATTCCCATACAAAAACCATTACCTGTCACAAGCGCAACAGGATTTTGAGAATTGCCGATTTCTGCGAATAAATGATCTAATCGATGCGCCTCTGCTGGCGAAACTTCTCTATCCTGCTTCTCTGGGAAAGACATCTGTCCGGCTTTATTCCCAAAAGGTGTAACTGTTCCTGCATTTTTATGCCGCAAATGAGTCAAAAGCCGCACAGCCCAATTTCCGAAAGCCACAGCGTCACTATTAAATAAAATAGCATCTCTGCCATCTGCATGTTGCAACGCAAGATTAACACTCACCGCAAAACCTTTTTGCTGTTGGTGCGTCAAAAGGGTAATTTTTTTTTCTTTTGCCAGCTTCGTTAGGTAACGTTTTAATGATTTTTCTGAACTCGCATCATCAACGACAAGAATTTCACCTTGAAAATGAAAGCCTTTATTGAGAGGTAAAGTTTTAACGAGAGAAGCCAGCGTTCGTCTCACAAAAATTTCTTTCCCATGAACAGGTACGATAATAACAAAATCTCGCCCTTCTCCCGGCCTTCCAGAACGTGCCTTAGTCATTGGGGGGATAGTCCCCTGAGAAAATGGGGGTGAGAGTGGACTCCCCCAAAACTCACGCTGAAAAATATCCTTAATCTCGAAACGAGAGCCCTCTTGAAAAGCTATCGGCAAATGATACATTTTGGGCTTTCCAAGCCCCTGATAAAAAAGAGGATTTTCCTTAAAGTCCTCTCTCATTTCTTTTTTCTGATTGTGACTCTCACAGATAGGGATAGATGTAAAATCAGGATCTGCTGGATATTCGACCCATGCATAAAGAATATTCTGCTCGTGCCACGCTAAAGATTTCATACGCCGCATGGCCAATAGATCAATCTCAGCCCCAAGAAAACCCTTACCTTCACCTTTAATCCGCAAACGCTCGGCTGTTTTCCAATGGGAAGGTAATGAAAATTTTTGAAGCCCTTCAGACAAAGTTAGTTTCTGAATTAAGCGTCCATCAAGAAGTAAAGAGACCTTCCCAGCTCCAGAAAGCCATAGCTTTCCCTCTTCCAACGAGAAACCGGCCCCTCCTGCATAATCAGCCTGTTGCGCCAGAAAAAGAACAAACTCCCAAATATCCTGTCCAATCGCAAAGCGCGCTAAAGAATCTGCCATCGTCGCCACAGCGCCTGAAAGATCCCGCATTTGGAATAATGCGGAAACACGTCCAAAAGCCGCCCCACGGTAATCATACTGCTTTAGAAGATCTGTCATTCTTTTTAAAGCCAGATCAGATGCTTTTACATTTAAACAGCTCAAAGCATATGCAAAGGAAAAATGTGGTTCATGGGGTAACAGGCGGCTTGCATATCCAAGGGACATCCATCCCCCGATCAAATCCCCCTTTTCTGAACGTTGCAACCCTTGTTCATATAAGGCTTTTGCACGTTCGGTGACTTTCTCTTTGAAAGCTTTTTGACGTTCAAAATCCGGCTCCCATCCATAGAGAGCCCCTTCCTCTTTTACAGGCTTAAAAAGAAAATCCGCTGTCATTTATCTCTCATCTTTACGAGTTTTAGTTCTCTTTGAAGAGCAGATAAATTTTCCTGTGCTTCCTTAACCCCTTTTTCAGCGGCCTTGCTGAGCCAAAAATACGCTTTTTCCAAGTCACGCTCACCGCCCAAAGATCGCAAATAATAGCGTCCGGCCATATATTGCGCTAAAGGATTCCCCTTTTCAGCCCCTAAAACAAACCAGTAGCGCGCCTTAAAACGATCCATCGGAACATCATGCCCACCACCATACATTGCACCTAAAGAAAACATTGCATCTGCGCTCCCGGCCTCTGCGGCTTGATGATACAATGCCAATGCACGAGGATGATCCTTCATATTTTCGATGAGCAGATACATCTGCGCTAAAGCCAAACAGCCTTCTATCTGACCTGCTTCAGCCGATTTTTCAAAAAAATAACGTGCTTTTTCAAGATCCCGTTCTCCCCCTTTTCCTTCAAAAAGCATTTTACCATATTGATAAGCAGCTTCTGGGAAAAAAGTGGCAGATTTCTCAAGCCATTTTCGGGCTAAATGCTCTTCCTTCTCTCCACCAATGCCGTCCAAATAAGAAAGCGCAAGATTATACGCTGATTCATGGGAGCCTTTTTCCGCTTCCTGCTCTAAGCCCTCTCGCCACGCCTCACCTTCTTCCTTTGGCACGCTCACACCATGAAGGAGAAGATTTCCAAATTCAACTTGGGCCTCCTGATTTCCTAAGCCTGATGCACGTGAAAACCAAAAGGCTCCTTTTCGCAAATCAGGCTTAATATCACGCTCAGGAATCCCCTCAACCAGCAAATGCGCCAGACGTAAAATGGCAGGAACATCCTTTAAAAGCGCAGCCGCATGATAAAATTTCATGGCTAAAACTTTATCACGCTTTGCTTCCGGTAGGATCACTTCATAAAGCTGCCCAAGCGTATAACCTGCAGGAGCAACTTCTCTCCTTAAAGCCTGCGTTAACCATTTTTCTGCCTTTTTAAAATCAGCGGAAGCTCCAGGATAATTCTGCATGTATAGCAATCCAAGACGGTATTGCGCCTGTGAAAAACCCTTTTCCGCAACGCTCTCCAGCAAGGAAATCGCCTTCCCAATATCTCTAAAAGTCTCAGGGCCATGAAGACGAAGCCAGCCAAGGAGCAGTGCTGCCCCCATGGCGCCCTCCTCCAAAGCCTCCTCAAGATAACAAACAGCTTTATAAAATATCTCCGTGGGTAAAGGAGGAGCGGCCAATGTTTCGACCGGCTTCAAATACCCTTCATCCTCCAAGATCTGTCGGCCATGCTCTAATTTACCAATCACAGACCCACCTTCAACCGAACGCTGAAGCCATTTTACGGCCTGAGTTTGATGCTCTTCTTTTACCTGACCAGCCTGTGCCGCTTTACGGAGCAAAGATCCTAAAAAGGCCTGAGCATTGACATCCCCTGCCTCTGCAGCTTTTTCTGCCCAAAACTGCGCCTTTTCATAATTAGCTTCCCGTTCATCGTTGAGACTGGCAGAAAGTACCTGATCGTGTTGCGATAAGTCCAAAGAAGACGGCAGACCGTCCTTATAAAGATGTGCAAGCGTTAAACAAGCAGGTGGAAAATCCTGCTGTGCGGAAAGATGTACCCAATAAACCCCATCGGCGAGGGAATAAGGTACAGCCTGCCCTGCAAGATAGAATTTACCGACGTGCCACTGTGCTTCAGCATCCCCTTTCGTTGCCAATACAGAAAAAAGGGGAAAAGCCTCTGTGTCTTTTTGTTCCTCAAGCATTTTCATTGCACGAAGCATCATTTTCCGATCTGCGCGCGAACGTTTTTTTTGCAGTGCTCTAGAACCTGAGTTTTTAAAAAATAAAGAGGTCATAATCCTTCTTCTTAAGTGGCAAGGGTTTAATTTGAAGGTTCCCGCATACCTTCTGATAAATTTGTTTTCACATTACCAAAGAAATATTGCATCATGGTTCGCTTACCAACATCCAAATCTGCTGTAACAACTTGCCCAGGGCCTGGATGGAAAAATTTTGGTGTTCCATGCAAAGTATAACGGTCAAGGCTTACCTTAACACGGTAAAAAAGAGCAGCCTTTTCATCTGGTGGCAAAACGGCTTCCTGCGTATTTTCACTAACGGCTTCCATCGGTAAGAAGGAATCTGCACTAATGACAGACACACTCCCTTCTGCGCCACCATAGACATCATATGGAAAGCTTACGAATTTTATGATCGCATGCGCACCTGTTTTAACATATCCAGCATCTTCGGCTTTCATTGAACCTTCCATTTCTATCCCACCCTTGAGCGGAACCAAGGTCATAAAAGGCATCCCTGCGCTCAGCGTTGCTCCCCGAGCAATTTTTCCCTGTGAGAGAACGATACCATCCTCAGGGGCTCTTAAATTAACCAGTTCATTCTTAACTTGTGCTTGATCATAGCTTGATTGTGCCGTTGCTAACTTAACCTCTGTTTCGGCTAATAGACTGTAAGCCTCAGCCTTCCAGCTTTGCAAAAAGCTTTCTCGTTTTGCTTGCTCCCCCTTTAATTCGGATCGTGCACTATTCGCCGCTTTTTGCGCCTCAATAAGCTGGCGCTCTGTATCCATCACAGCGTCTTGCGCCTGTAAGGTTCCAAGACGTGTGCCAACCTCATGATGCTGTTCTGCCTGACGAATGCGCAAAAGCTCTAAAGCAATACGTAATTTACTACCATACATAGCGGCTGACGCTTCAGCCCCCTGCAAAGTAGTTTGCTGGCTTGCAATCGTTTCATCTATCGTTTCTAGTTTTGCTCTAAAATCTTTTTGGCGATGTAAATAGTTTTTGCCCTGCTCCAAAGAAGCAGGATCTGACTCATCAGGAACATAAGGACGATCAGCAACCTCGGCCTTTAAACGTGCAACAAGAGCCTGATAAATCTTAAGCTCTTCTCGCATTGCAACCAGTTCAGATTGTGTCAAACGTGGATCCATCACCCCTAGAAGTTGCCCTTTTTTAACAACATCGCCGACACGAACTTTAATATCAAGCACAATCCCTTGATCTGTTGGCTGAACCAGAATCATAGGCCGTTTGCTAATTAAACGCCCCTTAAGCACAACCACTTTATTAATGGGCAACAATACCATCGCAAGCAACATACTGGCAATTAGCCCCAGCATGACCCAAATAATATAACGTGCAAGTGGCGGTAAGGGCGTATTTACAATTGCAACTGTTGGAGAACGGAACTCTAACAGTTCTAACGGTTCATCCCCAGCACCTAAAGGATCTTTATATCGGGGATTATTGGCCTTTTCCTCTGCCTTCTTTTTAGATTTTTTTCTCAAATCAGAAAAGTAATGCACACTCCCGACAAAGAAACCGTCTTCTTGAATATTTTTACGTAAATTATGAGAAAAAAAAGATTTTCCCCCAATTTTCCCGATGCCATAACGCAAAAAAACAATAGGCGCTGTCGCATATAAAACAATCGTTTTAAAAAACCCTGCCCCCTTCCCTTTTAAGGGAATCTCAGCATCTAATGCCGCCTCTGTCTTATTGAGTTGAGAAATTACCTCTTCCTCAAGATCTGTTGTTTTTTCTTGTTTTTGTTCTTCTTGCTCTTGCGCCGGATGCGGGCCAAAAAATTCTGGAAGTTCAGGCGAGGCCACTTCCGGCTCTTCCGCCTGTTTTACTGTTTCTGCGGATTTTTTTTCTGCTTTGCCTTGCTGTAGCTGCGCTTTTTTCAGCGCTTTTTCCGCAATCTTTTCAGCTTTATTTTCTGCCCTAAGAGATTTTTTACGTCGTTTTTCAGCCTGCCTTGCATTTCTTTCCTCTTCGGAGACACCTAAAATAAACCGTATCAACGGTGAAAATGGCTTAAGCAAAAAGGCTATAAAACGTTCAAAACGGCTGGTTTTCCAATGAGATTCAGGCCCTTCACGCATCGCCATTATCTTTCTCATCAGAGGCTTTATTTTTCCCCTTATCCATATCTAGAGACTCTTCTAAATCCTCTATTTCCTCTTTTATGAATTCTTTATCCTTAGCCGATTTATTACTTGCCTCCATTGCCTCTTCCAGCTGTCTAATCATATGCTCATTCTGTTGATTCCAAAGAGATTGGTAAATCTCGCAACGCTCTACCAGCGTTGCATGAGGCGCAATATCGACCAAGCGTCCCTGCTCTAAAACAGCGATCAAATCACAGCGCACCAAGGAAGAAAGGCGATGAGAAACGATCACCATCGTACGACCTTTTGCGATACGCTCCAGATTTGCATTCACAATCGCTTCAGATTCCGGATCAAGTGCACTTGTTGCCTCATCCAAAATCATCAATTTGGGATCATTAGCAACGGCACGTGCAATTGCTAAGCGCTGACGCTGACCACCGGAAATATTGGTTGAACCTTCCTCGATAATTGTCTCATAGCCAGCTGGCAATCTTTCGATAAACTCTTCAGCCTCTGCCAAACGGCAGGCATTAATCACATCTTCCATCGTAAGGCCCGGACGACCTGCAACGATATTTTCAGCGATCGTCCCTCTAAAGAGAAAATTATCCTGCAGCACTGAACCTTCTGAACGGCGCAAATGGGTAAGATTAATTTCCCGCAAATCAATACCATCCAGCCGCAAAAAGCCCGTATAATCACGGCTCACCCCTTGAAGTAAGCGTGTAATAGTTGATTTCCCGGAACCGGATTTACCCACTAGCCCTAACATTGTTCCAGCGGGGATATGGAAATTAACATTATTTAAAGCCTTCCGTGTTGACCCCGGATAGGAAAAATTGACATCTAAACAATGAATTTCCCCTTTAATTTTGGGCGTAAGGCCAGATGTCAACTCTTTAAGTTCTGTTGGCTGATTTAAAACGGCTCCGGCTTCAGAAAGGGCAACTCTGACCTCATTAAAATTCTCCGTCAAACGCGCCAGATTCACTAAAGGTGAGGCCACACGTCCCCCCAACATCATAAAAGCCATGAGCGTCCCAGTCTGCATGCCGCTTTTATCATTGGTCAAAATGATATAAGCACCGACAAGAATGATCCCACGATTAATAAACATATTAAAAGGCTGTACGGCTGTCGAAATCCAGTTGCTCATCCGGCCACCAGCAAGACGCCACTTAACGACGACAGCGCTTTTTTCATCCCATAAGAATTTTCTAGTAGATTCCAGGGCCATTGTTTTAACCGTACGAATCCCTGCAACAGTTTCATACAAAACAGCATTCCGCTTCATCTCTGCGCGAATGGTATTGCTTTCCACTGCAGAAGCATAAGGCAGCATCAATAAAGCAATCACACCGATTATCCCTGAGGCAATCAGCGTAAGCCAGGCCATTGTTGGGCTAAGAAAAAATAAAACCGGCAGAATAACAATAAGGACAAAAAGATCTAAAAAAGTATTGAGCAATGGGCCTGTCATGAAGTTTCGAACGGCGAAAATCTGAGAAAATCTCGATAAAATTTCCCCCGTCTGCTCTCTTTCATAAAATTCCAAAGGTAATGAAAGAAGGCGTTCGTAGGCATAGATAGAAATTCTAGCGTCCAAACGTGTCGTAATTCCCAAGACAAGCTCTTGCCGCGCATGTGTCAAAACAACTTCATAAATGGAGAGCACAATAACAAAAGTGCTTAAAGACACCAAAGTTGCCATCGAATGATAATTTACCACACGATCTGCAACTTGCATCACAATCAGGCCAGGAAAAAGCTGTAAAACGCTCATCAGCATAGAGGAAATTAAAACATCTCTTAGACCCTTTTTTTGGCGCAGAACCAGTTTTATAAACCAATCCAAATCAAAAGGCGCTTCTCGCTCTGTTTCATCCACACGCCGTTTGAGCAATAAAACGTCACCGTTCCACAAACGATTTAAACGTAAAATATCCACAGGAACAGGTTCTGAACGGGGTTCATCCCAAGGATCTCTAAGTAAAACAACTTTTCTTTCCTGATTCCCTCCGACCATAAGGGCGGCAGAGCCATCTCGGAACATCAAAACGATTGGCGGTGTTTTACCCATATTGAGCAAATAATCCGCATGCAAACGCATTGCCTTGGCAACACAGCCCCCTTCCCTTGCCCACAAAGCTAAGGCAGCGGGCGAAACAGGCTTGCCATCTTCAGGTTTTGCGCAAAGAGAAGGATCAAGAACAACGCCATGGAAACGTGCAGCGGCCATCACCGCTTGAAGACGTGTTTTAAGAGGATCGAATTCCCCTGCCTTTTCCTCGAAAGAAGTCTGGGTCTTTTGGTTTTCCTGAGAAGAATTCTCGGAATTTTCCGGTTGCTTGTTGGAATCTTCGGGCGGTATAGACGTCACCAGATTTCCTTCCTCAGAGAATACATGACCATTTTAGCTAAAAATATTTCAGGCATTATGTTAATGCAAAGACACCCTATCCATATCAAATGACGAAGTTCCTCTCTACCTTATCTCGCTTCTGGGCGGAAGACTTCATTCAGATAAGGCACAGATTGCATTTGGTAAGATCAGAGATCGCTCCCCTTTTTCGATGATTAAATTTGCCTCACCCGGATGAAATTCGCAAGGGCGTTTGTCCTCTTGAAAAAACTCAAATGCCATCGTATCTGTGTCTTGATAAGCGATCTCCACACGTGTTGCATTCTCTTTTGCTGTTTCTGGAAGGGGAGAAACTGAAATAATATGTATCACTTTTTCGATAGAGGATGGTGCTGCCTCAGATATCTTTTTAGAGTGCCCAGCCAAACAGCCGCTGAGAGAGAAAATAAACCCTGCCAAAACAATAAGAACAGCGCCATTCATTTTTTCTAATTTCTCTTTCATCTCACTTTAACCTCTTTACTCACGAGAAAAGTCCATACTCTTCTTAAATGCCATAAATAAGGATAAAGGAAGAGAAAAATATCGCTTTTTCGACTCTTTTTCCCCATAAATATATTTATCCTCATTGATTTACTGGGAAGACTTCATGACACAAAATTCTGCCTCTTTTAAAATGGCGAGTAATCTTCCTCACCTCTGGCTCCCTTATTGCCAAATGAAAACAGCCCCTTTTCCCCCAAGCGCTGAGAAAAGTGTCGGCTGCACCATCATCCTCAAAGACGGCAGAGATTTAATTGATGGGATTGCCTCTTGGTGGACAGCCTGCCACGGCTATTGTCATCCCCATATTCAAAAAGCCGTCATACAACAGGTACAAACAATGCCGCATATGATGTTTGGGGGCATGATCCACGACCAGGCAGAAATTTTAGCGCACCGCTTAGCAAAACTTTTTCCAGATTCCCTCAACCATGTCTTTTTCAGTGATTCAGGTTCAACGGCAATAGAAGTTGCCGTTAAGATGGCTTTCCAATATTTTCTCAATCAAGAGAAGCCGGCTCGCCATAAACTTCTTTCCTTTCACGGCGGCTATCATGGCGATACATGGGGGATGATGAATATTTGCGACCCGGAAGAAGGAATGCATAACCATTTCCGGGAAATTCTTAACCCACAATATCTTGCCCACCTTCCGACTGATCCTCAAAAAAAAGCTGATCTCGAAAGATTTTTAAAACATAAAGGCTCTGAAATTGCAGCCATGATTGTCGAGCCGCTCGTGCAAGGGGCTGGTGGAATGCTTTTCCACACAAGAGAAACGCTTAAAATTCTCAGAGATCTTTGTGATGAGCATGACATTTTGCTTATCTATGATGAAGTCTTTACGGGATTTGGACGTTTAGGGGAAATGTTTGTCTCCAACCTCCCCGAAATTTGCCCTGATATTGTCGGACTTTCTAAAGCACTCACAGGCGGAACAATGGGGCTTGGCGCAACGATTGCCTCACAGAAAATTTTTGAATCTTTTCTCTCTGAGAATGCAGAAAAGGCTTTGATGCATGGCCCAACCTTTATGGGAAATCCGCTTGCCTGTGCCGCAGCTAATGCTTCCCTTGATCTTTTTGAAACCGAGCCCCGTCTTGAGCAGGTTCAAAAAATCGAAAAACAACTGACAAAAGAACTCGAACCTTTTCGAAAATTGCCGCATGTCAAAGATATTCGCATCATGGGGGCTTTAGGCGTGGTTGAAATGGATCATATCCCCAATCCTGCGGCGCTCAACCAAGCCTTTCTAAAATTAGGCGTCTGGATACGTCCTTTTAGAAATATTCTCTATCTCACCCCCTCTTTTACGATAACATCAGCGGAGCTTACGAAACTGACTCATGCCATCGGCCATGTGATTGAACATGAATTTACTTAACCAAGCTTTAGAGATCAGCCTTCGGAAACGGCAAGCAGAAGGGCTTTTACGAAAAGAAGCCTCCCCCCTTCCAAAGCATTTTATTGATCTCTCCTCTAACGACTATCTTAATCTTTCAAAACATCCTACGCTGAAAGCCAAAGCTAAAGAATGGACAGAAAATTTGGGCGTTGGTGCGACAGGTTCCCGTCTTATTTCCGGCTCATATGAAGGCTACGCAAAACTCGAAAAACAGTTCGCAGCCTTTAAAGGCGCAGAGGCCTCTCTGCTCTTTAATTCGGGCTGGCAAGCCAATGCGAGTATTCTGCCGGCACTAAACGCCTTATCCAAACAGGCAACCCAAAAACCGGCCTTATTCTTTATGGATAAATTATGCCATGCCAGCATGATTTTTGGGGCGAATAATTGCCAAGCCGGTCTTTCAAAAGCCAAAATTCTGCGCTTTCGTCATAATGATTTAAAGCATTTGGAAAAACTTCTTGAGGCAGAAAAAGAAACAAAAAGCCTTAAATTCATCCTAACGGAAAGTATTTTTTCCATGGATGGCGACCGAGCAGATTTAGAAAGTCTCATTCAGCTTAAAAACCATTATCATGCTACTCTTTACGTGGATGAGGCCCATGCAACAGGTCTTTTTGGCAAGAATGGCAGCGGCCTCTGTGATCCGAAAGAAATCGAACTCATTCTTAGTACGGGAAGCAAAGCTCTGGGCGCTTCGGGAGCATTTCTCTCTGCCTCTCAAAAAATGAAAGCATGGCTATGGAATATGGCCTCCGGCTTTGTCTATTCCACAGCTCTGCCACCGGCGGTACTCGGTGCATTACAGGGGGCGATTGAAACCGTGCCTGAGATGACAAAAGAGCGCACTTATCTTCTTAAACTGGCAGAAAAATTCCGTATCCTTTTAAAAGAAAATCATTGGAATTATTTAGAAAGCAATAGTCAGATTATCCCGCTCTTGGTCGGTGAACCTGACAAAGCCCTGCGTTTACAGGAAAAATTACAAAAAGAAGGCTTCAGATGCGGGGCCATTCGTCCACCAACCGTTCCGCCGAACACGGCCCGTTTACGCTTTACAATGCAAACAAATTTAAACGAAAAAGACCTTTATAAAATCATTGAAATTTTAGGACAGGCATGACCACTCCTATTCTGTATTTTCTACATGGCTGGGGATATTCAAAAGATTTCTGGCAAAAAACAGCTTCCCACCTCTCAGAACACCACATTATCCTTGCCGATGCAGGATATTTTGCTGAAAAAACAGTACAACTCCCTCAAAGCAATTATATTGTCATTGGCCATTCTCTGGGCTTTATGCGCTTACTTCCAAAAATAGAGGCCGATAAAAATAGCCTGGGCATTTTAGGAATCAATGCTTTTGCATGCTTTGTGCAAAAAGAAGATTTTAAAGAAGGGATTTCGCCACGGATTTTAGCGCTCATGCAACGCAACCTCAGCCGCAATCCGGAAAAGACCCTCTGTGATTTTTACAAAATGTGTGGTGATTCAAAAGAAAGCCGACCTCAAAAGCGACTTGATCTACCATCTCTTCAGCAGGGGCTTGAAATACTTGCACAAGAGGATCAAAGAGAAACCTTTAAAAAACTGGAAAAGACTTCTAAAATTCTTTCCATGCTTTCTGGAAAAGATGATCCGCTTGCCCCCGCCAAAAAACACTGGCTTACAGAGCAAACCAATATTTCTGGCGGCCATTTACTCCCTCTAACACATCCTGAATTTTGTGCTACATGGATTAAAAAACATTTAAAACTTTTAAAATCTTCATGAAATACGCAACAAACGATATAGAAAAAAGCTTTGCGCACGCCAAGCATTACGATGATTTCGCTGTGATTCAGCCGATAGCTGCCAATCTCCTAACCGAAATCATTCCCTCCCGCCTTCGCTCAAAGAAAATTCAACGTATTTTAGAACTTGGTGCAGGCACCGGTGCATTAACACAGAAAATCGCCCCACTTTTTCCCTATGCAGAATATGTCTGTACAGATCTTTCCAAAGAGATGCTGAGACGTGCCGAGCGGAAAACCAAACATCTCGGCCTCAATCTTTCCTTTCTTCCGCTGGATATGGAAAATTTCCCTAAACACCTCACAAAAGAGCATCCTTTGGCAGGGAAATTTGACCTCATCATTTCCAACCTCGCCTTTCAATGGGTTCAAAACCGCCCAATCGCTTTAGAAAACATCTATACAAAATTAGATGTCGGCGGTGCCGCCTTTCTGACAACGTTGCTGGACGGCTCGCTCCAAGAATGGCGCTATGCATGTGAAATCAGTGAGAATCCCTGTGCTGTCCCGCTTTATCCTTCTGTTGCCGAACTAGAGACCGAATATGCACAGGCCAAATGGAAAAGATACCAAATCCAAGAAGAGGTCAAAAATGCGATTTCTTTTCTAAAAGGTCTCAAGGAAATCGGGGCAACGCCTAAAAATCTAAATTCAGGACAGAAAAGCCAAAAATTAAAAAGTGCCATTCATTTCTTTGACCGACATTATCAAAAAGTCAGCTATGAAATCGGTCTTGGGGAAATCTACAAATGAGAAAATTATTTGCGCCCAAATCCCCCTGCCCTTTTCCTAATTTATTTAAAGAGGTTCAGCCCAAAAAAGGCTTTTTCGTGACAGGCACCGATACAGATGTCGGTAAAACCTATCAGAGCGCCAAATTACTCAAAGAAGAGAAAGGCGTTTATTGGAAACCATTTCAAACAGGTCTCAAAAAGGATACTGGCGATAAAGAAACTGTTCTAAGAAAAAGCGGCTGTGCTCCTGAAGATATTCTGCCCTGCGCCTATGAATTCCAAGAACCGCTCTGCCCCCTAAGCGCCGCAGAGCAGGATCAAAAAATCATTGAGCCTAAGAAAATTTCCATTCCAAAATATGACACCGAAAAAACGCTGATTGTTGAGGGGGCTGGCGGCCTCATGGTTCCGATCTGGGACGATCTTTTTCTCATTGATTTGATAAAAGCGCTCAACCTGCCGGTGATCTTAGTCGCTAAAAATAAACTCGGTGCGCTGAACCATATTTTTTCCAGTCTCGCTCTCTTAGAAACCTACAATCTCCCCCTCCACAAACTCATTTTATGGGGTGAGGATAAACAGGGGAATGGAGAGTTAGTTCAGAAATATTTAAGCGATAAAAATATTCTACTTCATTTTGGATAAGAGATGTTGTGTGATTTTTTAAGTAAGCTTTTAAGCATTGTACCAACGCTTATACTTGGCCTAATGACGTGGAATATTTCTAAACAGAAGCCAAAACGGCTAAAGAGTAAAAAGAAATTACTCATCACAAATTAAACGTTAGATCTATTTAATAAACCTTATGAAACCTTTATGATATGGAAAAATTCCATAGCTAACTTTGCACAGAAATATGACGAGCTCGTATCAGCCTCTTCTAAATTCTCTAAAATAAGAGAATTTGAGATACGAGTTCGATACTATAATGACTGCTAGCCACCGTACTGTTCAAATAGATAACGACATCGTCCAGGTTATTGATTCGTCCACAACTATATTAAACCTTCAACAACACCCTCCCAGCTCTGCCTTGCTGATTATGGGCTGTTAAAGCTTCTTGGAAATGATCGAGATCATGGATGCTCTCAACAGGCAGGCTCAATTTTCCTGCGAGAATAAGCGCTTCCAACTCCTCTAGGATTTTGATTTTTTCCCCTTTAGACATCTTGTTCAAAACAGGCGTGACATAAAAGCCTTTAAGCGTAATGGATTTTAAAATCAGCGGGCCTGATGGGATTTTCATTTCGCCACAAGCAATCTGCCCAAAACTGACCAGCAAAGAGTCATTCCCTAATAATTCAACCAAATTTCCGCTGGCTTCGCCGCCCAAAACATCAATGCCTGCTTTTAACATGTCACCCGCAATCTCTTTAGCCTGTGCTTTCCAGTCTTTTGCTGAAGTTTCGACAATATATTCTGCGCCTGCTTTTTTCAGTTCTGCCGAGGCTTTTGCGCTACGCACCAAATTTACGACATGAATCCCCCGTGCTTTTGCCAATGCACCTAAAATTTTCCCAATAACGCCATTTGCTCCATTCTGAATAATCCAATCGCCCTTCTGAACCTCTAAGAAATTCAGCAAAAGCAAAGCGCTGAGCGGCATAGCGGCAAGCTGTGCGGCCTGTTCTGCTTTCAAACCCTCTGAAACAGGAAAAACGGAATCTGCGGGGGCTGTAAAATATTCTGCCCAAGTCCCAGCGCCAGAGGCCGTAATCACCCGTTGCCCGATCTTAAAATCTGTTACTTGCTTGCCACAGGCTTCGACAATGCCAACGGCTTCACTACCACTGATAATCGGAAAAGGACGGAACTGGCCATATAAGCCTTTAGCCGCACTCAAATCATGATGATGTAAAGGAGAAAGGAGCGTTTTAATCAAAACCTCATTTTCTTTTGGCTGAGGCTTGCGCATTTTCTGTGTTAAAAAAACCTCTTCCGGCTTGCCAAATTTATTTTGAATCAGCGCTTCCATTTTCAAACCTTTTATAATCATTATATCTGTCTTAATTGACGTAAGCATTTATTTTCTAAAAGGAAGTTTTTCACATGAATCTATGGACGCTATTTATTCTCTTTCTCATTTTATGTGTTATCGGCGGTGCCGCTTTTGCAGCTAAGACCATTCTTATTCTGCTTCTCATTCCCGTTGTTCTCGTTATTTTTGGTGTTCTTTTCGCCTCTGCTAAGCTCAAAGGCAAATAATGCCCTATAAAAAAGCGTGCCGAAAAGCACGCTTTTTTATTTCTATCTCAAGAGGAATATGCCTAAAGCATCTGATCCAATATTTTATCCCGACGGATAAATTTATGATGCAAGGCTGCTGTGATATGCAAAATAATCAAGACAAAGAGCGCAAAAGCCGCCCAAGAATGATATTCCCTTAAAAGATGCCAAAGCGGCTGATTACCCTGCAAAAATGCTGGCAATTCCAAGCCGGGGAAAAGCCGAATGGGATAATTACCTGCCGACAGCATCCCCCAGCCCAGCAAAGGCATCAGAAACAACAAGCCATAAAGTCCGACATGCGAAGCTTTCGCAGCAAATTTTTGAGATGAAGACAAATCTTCCGGCAATGCAGGGATTTTACTTAAAATTCTGATTGTCAAACGAACAAAAACCAAAATCAATAATAAAATGCCTATAGGCCGATGCCATGCAAGCAAAGTCGCATAATAACCTGCACAATGGCTGGCCATTAAAATACCGATTATCAGCATAGCCAAAACGAGTACCGCCATCAGCCAATGTAAAATCCGTAACGAAAGAGAAAATTTCTGAGGTTGAAGTAGATTACTCATGAATTTTCACCTTTTTTAATCATTTCCGCCGTCACTTCACTTGCTTTTTGGGTCTCTCCTGCTCTGCGGTAAAAAGATTTCATATAAATTTGTGAACGTAAACTCGGAATAGGATCCTCTGACAATTCGATCCCTTTCGGTAAAACAGTCGGATCAAAAGACATTGGTTTACAGAGCCCTTCCGCATTCTCGGAATAAAGCTTTTCAATGCGGACGGTACCTGCCTTAATTTCAAGATCCTGCGCATTCCAAACCTTGCTTGGATCCTTAATGATATCTTTAGGCGCTTTACCCGCCTGAATCTCAGGGGCACTATTGGCAATGACCATAACCATATCCCAAGCGAGAGGTTGATGTGCCTGTACTCCCGCATGCGCCTGTTTAATCAGATTTTTGAAAAGATAGTTCGGATCATTCATCTCTCCTGTGGCTGGCTTTACAGCTTGATGCGGTACCATTTTCCAACGGACGGCATGTTCTTTTCCCGCTTTATCACGTGCGATAAAGGCGCTCACACCGTAATAAGTTGTGTCACTCAAACCAGAAGTCGGTTGTGTGGCGGAAAGTATTTTCAACGCCGGGGAAAGCCACGGATGGGTTTCAACAAAATGCGGGAAAGCCTTTGGATCGGGTTTGCCTGTTTTGGGATCAATCTCATCTGTTTTAAACAGATCATAAGCATCCTGCACATTCGACATTGGGATCACAGGGGTATTATTCATTGCCGTTTCCCAAACCCCTCCGGGCGTATTCATTTTTAAAGCCATCGAACGGGTCAAAGCAGGCTTATCGGCAATAAAAGGATTCCCAGGGCCAATGGAAAAACGCCCCAACACAGGCGTTTGAATATTGAGAATTTCAGCCTTGGAATAAGGGGACATCTCCGCAGAACCCTGCCAATTTCCTTTTAGACAGACTCCTTTGGCATGTGCCCGTCTAAAGCCAGTATCGTGGCTATCGCCTTTTTCAAGCACTTCCACAAATTTATCCGGTGAAATTGTTTTTTTATGAAAATTTCCATTCAGAAAATAAAATCCGCCTCCCAACAAAACAAAGGGGAAAGCAACAGGGAGCCATTTTAGAAAAGGCGACGTTTTTAGAAATTCTTTTAAAGAGTCTTTTTCAGACATAATGCCTCTTTTCTTGGGGAGATATATTCATCATCTCTGGCAAAGTCTGCCTGATCACAAGCAAAAACAAAAGCACTTTTAAAAAATTTCCCATGTTGACTTAAAACCTAGCATAGCGGCATTACGAAGATTACGCTGTCCATTAGGATTAAAATAATACTCAAAAACAGGCTCAATAATCAGACCACGACCTAAGCTGAATTCGTAATTAAGCTCTAAAATAGACGTTTTCGTTTGAATTCCCGTTGCATGATTGGGAAGCTCCTCCCCCTTATTCAGTAAAATTGCCTCTGTACCGCTCACACCGGGAGCAATGCCCTGATGGGTAAAGGAAAAATCAAGTGAATCATAAGGGCGACTTTTAAAAATTCCCCGGTCAATGAAGGCACCGTAAACCTCCCAATTTCGAAGTGAAACCCTTGGATCATTCCACTGAAATCCGGTTAAGAAAATGAGGCCTCTGCGTTTATCATGGTAATGTGTCCAGATTTTCTGATCTGCCATAAACCAAGCAGCATAAGTATCCTCCACATTCTCAGGTTTTGTTCCTGTCAGGGCGTAAGATTGACCATTATTATTGTAATAATCGCTTGGCAAAGGCGCATGCTGCCATAATCCGCCAATTTTATAATGCCCCTCTAGGACACCTCGAAAAACAGGCTCATATCCAATTTCCAAAGGCAAACGTACCCCTTTAATCGTTGCGCCATTAAATTTAAAACCGGTTCGATGTTGGATATTCTGATACAGCCCCTCTTCAGCAGCAAAAGCCCCTACTTGCGCATAGGTATGTGCTGTCGGACGGACACGGATACGCCCTGACCAGACAGAGGCAGGATAACCGCTCGCATACGGACTGTCTGTTGCCGCCTTCGGGCGGCCGCACATGCTGTTATTCATGAAGTTACAAAAAAGCGGGCTACTTTGGAAGCTTCCCATTTCTCCCATAAGACCCGCTGCAATCGCAATACGCTGATGATAAAGTGTTTCCTCGCCGTAGGCATAAACCAAATGGACGGCGACATTTCCGCCGCCTCCGTAATCTTCCGAAGAATGATTTAACCAGTCCCCAAACATTCGGTTTGCTGTCGTTCCATAACGCCCAACCGTAACGGCATGCGTTGCAAAACCCGTGAGACCCGCAAGTTTTGACCAATCAATATCCAAAGATTCAGAGAGCTGCCCCGCATTACTTCCCCCTCGTTTATATTGTGGAAATCCGGGGGTCGGATCATAGAGTGCCCCAGCAAATTCATTTGTGTTTTGGACCAGAATATTAACGCCTTGCTTTCTCAGCCAAGACAATGCGCCAAAACCCGTCGGGAAAAGCGCCTGTGGCGTAATAAAAGCCGGTGAGGAATTTTTACCGAGTTTACTTTTAGGCTTACCCGGTTCTGCCACACGAATGGCTGGTAAATTACCAATATTCACATCCATTGTCTGTGCATAAAGCTTAGGAATATTGAAACAAAAGAAAAGAAAAAGAAGGGAAAGCAAGCAAAATTTCAGAACGAGTTTTCCTAGAACACACTTTCTTCTCAAAGAAAGGATTCTCAAGGAACAGATCTGTTGGCTTGATGGCATAGAAATGATTCTTCCCCTCATTCTAGCGCATGTATTTAAGCAGTTCTCAAAATCTGCTTTGCGTTATAGGCCTCCGATTTAGAAAAGCAAGCTTTTTCAGCAAGACGAAAAGAGAAAAATAGATTAAATTCACCCTTAAACAATTCTTTTTCTAGAGATAATGAAATTTAACGCATGAATCAGCTATCTTCAGCGCAGCGGCCGATCACTTTCTGCGCCCAATATATTGCAGAAAATCTGCTCTTATTACCGCTAGAGGAGCTGCTGCAAGTGGCTCGCCAACATGAAACCCTCAGCGATCTTGAAAAACAATCGCTCCAAGAGGCGCATCTGTTTGCACTTTGTAAATCTTCGGAAACAGACCCTAATAAAGAAGAAATCCTCTATATTAGCCAATGTTTTGGCATAAATGGCGAAAGCGATTTACTCAAACGCCTGACAAGCCATGCAGAGCTGGTGGAAATTATTGAAAGGGCGAAAGAAACTTGGCCTCAAGATGTTTTTTCTATTTTGCTTTTTCCCTTCTCACATGAGCCTTACCTCCTTCCAGCAGAAGGGATTAAAGAAGAAGAAATTCAGCAAACACCTGAACTTCATAAAAAATTAGAAAAAATACAACGTTTGCAAGTCCCCGTCCGCCGTAAAATCGATCTGTTAGAGGCTGCTTTAATCGGGCATTTTGCACCGCTTTATAATCAAAAATATCCTAAAAAATTCTCTCCTTCTCTCGGAAAATTACTTGAGAAATTTACGTTATCCTCCATTAGTGCTGTTTTAATTGAATTTTCAACCGAACAGCTTGAAATTGAATTTTTTTCTCAAACCCAAGCCCCTGAAAAACAAGTCCTTTTACCTTTTGACATAAGTTCAAAAACAAAGCGTCATGCTTTTCTCACCTTAAAAAAACAATAACTTAAAAAGAATACGATTTCCTTATGCTACATTCCCTCGCCCCTTTAGGGCCCTTTACACTTGCTTGGCTTGTAACGGTCATTGTCCCCGGCTTAAACTTTGTTCTTGTGACACGTACTGCCGCCCTTCATGGCCGTACAGCGGGCCTTTTTACAACGCTTGGCATTGGTGTTGCCGCAATTCTTTGGGGACTAGGCGGTTTCCTTGGCCTTCATGCGCTTTTTGAATGGCAGCCTAGACTTGAGACTTTTGCAAAAATTGCAGGCGGCCTTTTCCTGATTTGGGTTGGTATTGATCTTATCCGTAAACGCAACCAAGAGCTTCATGCGCCAAGTGATAACGAAACCGCAGGCCCTGAAAGCTTCTCACATGCTTTTTTCAAAGGTTTTTTCTGCTGTATTTCCAATCCAGATGTTCTTGTCTTTACGACCTCTCTTTTTGCAAGCATGTTTCCAGCAAATGCCCCGCTCTGGATGGGACTGGCCGCAACCGCCATTATGTTCGTCATTCAAGTTGGCTGGATGGGAATGTTGGCATTTTGCCTCAGTGCCCCTTTTATGGCGCAATGGTTTAATGACAAACGCAACATCATTGATATTATCGCAGGCCTCTTATTCATTATTCTAGGCGGAATGCTTCTTTATGCCCCATTACACGGACTCATTTAAGAAAAAGCTGAGAAAATAAGCAAAGAAAAACCCCTGTTAAAAAACAGGGGTTTCTTTTTGGATGCGGGAGTAAGATTCGAACTTACGACCTTCAGGTTATGAGCCTGACGAGCTACCTGGCTGCTCCATCCCGCGATAGAAAGCTTTAAGAAGCGTGTTCCCATTGTATAGACGTCTTTAAAAGCAATGTCTAGCGGAAAAAAGAAGATTTTTTATTTTTTAGAAATTACTGCCCTAAAAGAGATTCTTATCTTAACGCCAGAGAAAAGCTTCTGGTAATGGTACGCCTAAAATCTCCTCACGGGCAATAGACCAGAACTGACGAACAAGCGCTTTAACCTGATGCGCCTCATGCCCCAGCGCCTTAAAAATCAAACCGCAATCATTCGGTAAAAGGCTAATCCCATAAGCAATACCTGCTTTTTCATTATAGCGTGCTGGCATCCGATCCATAATCTTTTGATAATGCACCGTAGGCGTAAGCAAAATCACATTACCAAACACATGAAACGGCCCCATAATCCCAACATTATTCAAGGCTTGTTTTTCTGGCTCTAAAACATAGCGTTCTGAAAACAATGCTTTCCCTGTTTCATTGCAAGCCGTGATCTTTGATGAATATACATCAAAACGAAAGCCACGATCTTCAGGGTGATACTTTCTACCCGACATGAGAATTTCGGAATAAAGCAAGGTAGCAGTTGAATGGATATTAATCTGTGTATCGTTAATAAAGCGTGAGCCACTATGCGGAATGACAGGGTCAGGCATCATTTCCAGATAACTCCCCTCTTCTAAAGTCAATTTCTGCAATTGTGCCGCATAGTTATTTTGCATTGCATGGATTTTTGTTGCAGACTGAGTTGTCACATGCCCATAAGCATAAGGCGCACTCCTGACCTCCATGGCCAGACGATCCCCTTGTAAGATGCAACCAGAAGTCGAAATCACAAAGACACAAGGCATCTTTGGCAGTGCCTCATCCCAGTACAAAGCACGCTGTACCAAAAACGGTACACGCCGATCCATTTGCGCTAAAATACTGCGTTCACCACGCCGCTCAAAACCTAGGCGAAGATAACCGCTTTTTCCGACACTGCCGCTCGCCATTTGAGGCGGCTCATCTTGATAATCAGCCATTTCTGGCGCAGATGCTCCAAGCAGGCAGACCTGACTTAAAGCATCCTCCGCTCTCATACCGCTACCGATGGTGTATAGGTGAAAAGAAAATCACGCATAATCATCTTTACCAATCTCTCAATCCCTTCCCCGGTCTTACAGTTGGTAAAAACATAAGGACGCTCCCCCCGTACCATGCGGGTATCTCGTTCCATCACTTCTAGACTTGCCCCAACATAAGGTGCCAAATCTGTTTTATTGATTACGACAATATCAGCCTGCACAAAACCCGGCCCATTCTTTCTAGGAATTTTTTCCCCTTCGGCAACGTCAATCACATAAATCGAGAAATCTGCAAGAGCTGGGCTAAACGTCAATGTGAGGTTATCTCCACCACTCTCTATCATCACGACATCGCTTTCTGGAAAACGCGCCTCCATTTCTTCGACGGCGGCAATATTCATGCTGGGGTCTTCACGTACGGCAGTATGGGGACAAGCGCCTGTTTCGACACCAAGGATTTTTTCCTCATCCAATATCCCTTTAAGCGTACGTTTAACCTGCTTTGCATCCTCTATGGTGACAATGTCATTTGTAATAATTAAGGGTTTAACACCCAAAGCCATTAAACGGGGCGTTATCACTTCAATAATAGCCGTTTTGCCAGAACCAACGGGGCCACCGATACCGATACGAATAATTTTCTTCATACTGAATCTTCTCTATTCA
The DNA here is from genome assembly GCA_004843165.1 of Acetobacteraceae bacterium. Taxonomy (NCBI): domain Bacteria; kingdom Pseudomonadati; phylum Pseudomonadota; class Alphaproteobacteria; order Acetobacterales; family Acetobacteraceae; species Acetobacteraceae bacterium. The sequence goes on along the minus strand of CP039459.1, from coordinate 1,282,873 downwards.
TCGTTAAGTGCTAAATAATCGGGTAAAGGCCCCAACATGTAACGAAGCCAAGATATCCGTTACCGGTGCATAAGAAGCCATTTGCTCAATACCGCCACACTCTGCCTGCGCACAAAACTGCTCAATCTCTTGGTTTAACGCAAACAAAATGCACTGTATTTCAATATGCGTTACACGCATCAAACGGATTGCGGCATTCAAAATGGTCGATGCAACACTATAATGTTGCATCACGATAATTTCACGGGCACTGGCCCCCAATGCTGTCATCAACACAGCCTGTGTCATGGGATAAGTCCCAGGTGTCGCACCAGATTTTATCTGTTCTAACCACCAGCGAACCAACGGCTCTTCTGTGACAGAGGCCGCCATTTCTGCCAATTTCTTTCCCATCCGAAGAAGCATCATCCGACCTTCTTCATTAAGTCTGCGATTTAATAAAGCCCGGTCGTTGAGAATGGCTGTCTCACGCTCACCGTGCTTTAAAGCTTGGCAAGTTGCGACAACAGCACGACCATCTCCCATTGCTGATTGCTGCAATGCCGCACGTGTAAAATCTTTCAGCGTTGCAAGATCATGCACAATGCCGCTTTGTATCGCTGACTCTAAGCCATTCGAAAAGGCAAAGGCACCAACAGGTAACACAGAATCAGAAAACTGTAAGATTTTTATTAAACCAACAGCCTTCATCTCAAACCGCCCGCGTCACACTAAAATCGCTTTTAAGATGCACATGCATCCCCGTCTCATCCGCACCTCCGAACAGGGCCTGTATCTCTGAAGGAGCTAATTTGGGTAACAATGTCTCCCCTTTAACAAAGGCATAAGGCAAATTAAAGCCATTCCTTTGCAAGACCAATTCCATGACCTTACGAGAGACGACAAGTGGAATATAAATCTGATGATCTTTAAGAATAGATTTCCAATGAAGATTGCCTAAGAGATGTCCTAGCTCAAAACTGGCCTTTAGGATGGAAGCCTCTTCCTTTTCTAATAAGGATTGAATCTGGATGACAAGAATATCTCGTAGTTCCGTTTGGACAACAACTGCCCGTTCCTCAAGCGTATCCCATAGCAAAATATCGCCATCTGTTAAAACTTGGTTTCGTGCAAGCGAAATCCCTAAATCCTGTCCTTCACAGGTCGTTTTTCGGCAAGAGCTCCTTTGCGCCTCCCATTGTGAAAGCGCCAGAATATCAATTGAGGCTCCCTTTAAGCGTGACTGCCAAAATGAATCACGCTTCATATTTCCCAAGATCTGGTTAATCACGATCATAAAGCAACCATATTTCTTATCTCAGCTGAAAAAATATCGCTGATTCAAGACCGCTGTATGCACAGGCTCTACCGTTGCATGTTCACCATTTACCTTGACCGCAAAGGTTTCTGGATCAACCTCTATCTCTGGAGTTTCGGCATTGCAGACCATATCTTTTTTAGAAATGTCACGGCAATTTCGTACCGCCATGACTTGTCGCTCGAGACCTAGCTTTTCTTTAATGTCATTTTGCATCGCAGCTTCGGAAACAAAGGTAACACAGGTTTCCTGCATTGCTTTTCCCATAGCACCAAACATTGGACGATAAAAAACAGGCTGAGGTGTTGGCAAAGAAGCATTGGGGTCTCCCATCACGGCCCAGTTAATCATGCCCCCTTTAATAACGAGCTTAGGCTTTGCGCCAAAAAACCGTGGATCCCACAAGACCAAATCTGCCATTTTACCAACTTCAACAGAGCCGAGAATATGGCTAATTCCCTGCGTGATCGCTGGGTTAATGGTAATTTTAGCGACATAGCGTAGCACACGAAAATTATCATTATTTGGGGCGTCTTCTGGAAGCTTACCCCGTGCCATTTTCATGGCATGTGCCGTTTGCATTAAGCGTAGCCAATTCTCTCCAACACGTCCCATGGCTTGGGAATCACTGGAGAACATCGATAAAACCCCCATATCATGCAAAACATTTTCAGCCGCCATCGTTTCTGGACGCACACGGCTTTCAGAAAAAGCCACATCCGCTGGCACATTGGGATTTAGATTATGGCAAACCATAATCATGTCAAACAGCTCAGCCTGACTATTAATCCCAAAAGGCAAGGTTGGGTTTGTCGAGCTTGGCAAAACATTCATCTGCCCTGCAACCTTTATAATGTCTGGAGCGTGTCCACCGCCAGCACCCTCGGTATGAAAGGTATGAATTGTACGTCCCTCAAAGGCATCAATGGTATCCTCAATATACCCGCCCTCATTAAGACTATCTGTATGGACCGCAACTTGAATATCCATCTCATCCGCAACACGTAAAGCATGCCGAAGCGCTGAGTTTGTGGCACCCCAGTCTTCATGTATTTTTAAACCTGCTACCCCTGCCGTAATTTGCTCTGCTAACGGTGCGGCATGAGCCGCATGTCCCTTGCCTAAAAGCCCAACATTAACAGGTAAATTTTCAAAAGCGCGCAACATACGATGAATATGCCAAGGGCCCGCTGTTACGGTTGTCCCATTTGAGCCATCTGTTGGGCCAACACCCCCGCCAAAAAAGGTAGTCACACCATTTGATAGCGCATGCACTGCCTGCTGCGGCGCAATAAAATGAATATGCGTATCAATGCCGGCTGCTGTCAGAATAAGATGCTCTCCAGAGACAACATCTGTCGCAACCCCAACGACCATACCTTGGGTTATGTTCCCCATCATGCTTGGATTACCACTCTTACCAATCCCAACGATAAGACCATCTTTAATACCCACATCTGCCTTAATCACCCCTTGGCATGCATCCAAAATGGTAACGTTTGTAATCACAAGATCTAAAACATCTTTACTCGTGAGAAGATTATCAGCCCCCATCCCATCACGGAGTGACTTACCACCGCCATAGACAGACTCCTCACCATATCCGCGCAAGTCTTTTTCAATTTCAATAAAGAGCTGTGTATCCCCTAAACGGATTTTATCGCCGACGGTTGGGCCAAATAGCGCTACATATTCTTTCTGGGAAATTGTTGGCATTATCTTCGTCCTCTAAGCTTAAGCGCTAGTCTGTAATATCTTTATAATCAGGTTCGATCGCATGTTTCACAGGCAGTGTCTTTTCTGATTCTCCACTTTTCTTGTTAGGGTTTTCCCCTACCCAACCATCAACGAGATTATTAAATCCATAAACTTTCTGCGTCCCTCCAATCGGGATTAAAGAAACATTGATTTCATCCCCTGGTTCAAAACGGATCGCTGTACTTGAAGCAATATTAAGACGTTTTCCAAAAGCAGCTGTTCGGTCAAATTGTAAAAACTTATTGACCTCAAAAAAATGAAAATGCGAGCCCACCTGTATGGGACGATCCCCCGTATTGCGAACGGTAATTGAGACTGCTTCATAAGCTTGATTAAAATGGATGGACTCTTCTGCAAGAAGATACCCTCCGATCTCCACAAAACTTTCTTTATTGTACATCAATGACCTCCCCTAACGGATAAGGCATAAAAAATATCCTCAAAAGAGGATATTCTCAACAAACTAGCGAATAGGATCATGTAAAGTGACGAGGCGGCTACCATCTGTAAAGATTGCCTCGACCTGTACATGTGAAATCATTTCAGGAACACCTTCCATCACATCCTCACGAGTCAGCACCTGCCCCGCATCGTACATGACTTCCTCAAGGGTTTTGCCTTCACGTGCCCCTTCAAGGGCAGCTGTTGTAATGATCGCGACGGCTTCTGGATGATTGAGCTTTATACCACGTGCCTTACGTTTCGAAGCAACGTCGGCCAAAGTATAAACCATTAATTTTTCAATTTCTCGTGGTGTTAATTGCATAGGGCTTTTAGCTCCCAAGAACGCTTACGCAGAATTATCTTATAAAAGATACGCTTAAAGATTTTTATCCGTATCAGCAAACATAATTCTCAAAGCCCCCTTTTTTCTCATTTTTTTGTAGAAATCTTTTAATCATCTAAGGCGCAAGAGACAATATAGAAAGAAGCTTTTAGCAGAGGTAAGGTTAATTAAGCACAAAAACCCCCCTGACATTTTCATGTGAGGGGGGCTTTTTTAAATGATGTGACTGAGTAGCGGGGGGCGACCTACTTTTCCGCGTCTTGAGACGAAGTATCATTGGCGCTGAGGGGTTTAACCATCGAGTTCGGGATGGGATCGGGTTTGGGACCCTCGCCATAACCCCCCGCTGCTGCGTCACATCAGGTGAATGGGATAGAAGAGATAAGAGAGATTGAGAAAGTTTTGAATGATGTTTGTATGTTGAATACAAAGCTGGAGAGGTCTGGGGGATTAGTATCCGTAAGCTTCATTCATTGCTGAACTTTCACACCGGACCTATTAACGTTGTGGTCTTCAACGCCCCAAAAAGACCTTATCTTAAGGCTGGTTTCCCGCTTAGATGCTTTCAGCGGTTATCCATTCCGAACTTGGCTACCCAGCCATGCCACTGGCGTGACAACTGGTTCACTAGAGGTTCGTTCATTCCGGTCCTCTCGTACTAGGAACAAATCCTTTCAAGTCTTAACGCCCACGGCAGATAGGGACCGAACTGTCTCACGACGTTCTAAACCCAGCTCACGTACCACTTTAATCGGCGAACAGCCGAACCCTTGGGACCTGCTTCAGCCCCGGGATGTGATGAGCCGACATCGAGGTGCCAAACCTCCCCGTCGATGTGAACTCTTGGGGGAGATCAGCCTGTTATCCCTAGAGTACCTTTTATCCGTTGAGCGATGGCCCTTCCACAAGGAACCACCGGATCACTATGGCCGACTTTCGTCTCTGCTCGAGCTGTCACTCTCACAGTCAGGCAGGCTTATGCCATTGCACTCAAAATCCGATTTCCAACCGGACTGAGCCTACCATCGCGCGCCTCCGTTACATTTTAGGAGGCGACCGCCCCAGTCAAACTGTCCACCATGCAGGGTCCTGGCCCATGCTAAATAGGCTCAGTTAGACAACAGAAACATTCAGGGTGGTATTTCAACAATGACTCCCTTAAAGCTGGCGCCTTAAGTTCATAGTCTCCCACCTATCCTACACAAAATATTTCTGGTGCCACTGCAAAGCTACAGTAAAGGTTCATAGGGTCTTTCCGTCTGACCGCGGGTACCCCGCATCTTCACGGGGAATTCAATTTCGCTGAGTCGATGCTGGAGACAGCGGGGAAGTCGTTACGCCATTCGTGCAGGTCGGAACTTACCCGACAAGGAATTTCGCTACCTTAGGACCGTTATAGTTACGGCCGCCGTTTACCGGGGCTTCAATTCAATGCGCTAACATCTCCTCTTAACCTTCCGGCACCGGGCAGGCGTCAGGCCCTATACGTCATTTCTCAATTTCGCAGAGCCCTGTGTTTTTACTAAACAGT